>NZ_JAVAYC010000006.1:0-246167 GCF_042709235.1 Pseudomonas sp. LS_2
CAAAATCATCGAGTAATTACTCGGTCGGTTGAAAAAACCCCCGCTTAGCGGGGGTTTTTTTTATTGGGTTGACACTAAATGGGGGCGTCTATAGAATCACGCCTCCTTTTAACGGGCGTAGTGCGCCCGATGGGAACAGCCTGGAGTCTGAAATCCAATGCAAAATCAGCAAATCCGTATCAGGTTGAAGGCTTTTGACCATCGCCTGATCGACCAATCCACCCAGGAAATCGTGGAAACCGCGAAACGTACTGGTGCACAAGTGCGTGGTCCTATTCCACTGCCAACCCGCAAAGAGCGTTTCACCGTTCTGGTCTCCCCGCACGTCAACAAAGACGCGCGTGACCAGTACGAGATTCGCACTCATAAGCGTGTTCTGGACATCGTCCAGCCAACGGATAAAACCGTTGACGCGCTGATGAAGCTCGACCTCGCGGCTGGCGTGGAAGTACAGATCAGCCTCGGCTAAGACTTCGGTCTGAGTCGTGTAACGCTCTGAAATGGGCGGCCATAGCGGGTGAAAGCCCCGTACACTCATGAGGTTTACAACATGACTATTGGTGTAGTCGGTCGCAAGTGCGGTATGACCCGCATTTTCACCGAAGAAGGTGTCTCCATTCCGGTCACGGTCATCGAGATCGAGCCGAATCGCGTCACCCAGTTCAAAACTGAAGAAACCGATGGCTACCGTGCAGTGCAAGTCACTGTCGGCGAGCGTCGTGCTTCGCGTGTGACTGCCGCTCAGGCAGGTCACTTCGCCAAGGCTAACGTTGCCGCTGGTCGCGGTGTTTGGGAGTTCCGTCTTGAAGAAGGCGATTTCCAGGCTGGCGATCTGATCAAAGCTGAACTCTTCGCTGCAGGCCAGCTGGTAGACGTTACTGGTCAGTCCAAAGGTAAAGGCTTCGCCGGTACCATCAAGCGTTGGAACTTCCGTGGCCAAGATAACACCCACGGTAACTCCGTATCGCACCGTGTCCCTGGCTCCATCGGCCAGTGCCAGACTCCTGGTCGTGTATTCAAGGGCAAGAAGATGTCCGGTCACATGGGCGCTGAGCGCGTGACTGTGCAGTCCCTGGAAGTAGTACGCGTAGACGCTGAACGCAACCTGCTGCTGATCAAGGGTGCCGTTCCAGGCGCTACTGGCGGCGACGTGGTCGTGCGTCCAGCTGTCAAGGCTCGCGGTTAAGGGGAAACTGACATGCAACTTAATGTAAATGACGCTCAGGCGATCGAAGTTTCCGAACTGACTTTCGGTGGCGAATTCAACGAGACGCTGGTACACCAAGCAGTCGTGGCCTACATGGCCGGCGGCCGTCAGGGCACCAAGCAGCAGAAGACCCGTTCCGACGTGGCTGGTGGCGGTAAGCGCCCATGGCGTCAGAAGGGTACTGGCCGCGCGCGTGCTGGTACCACCCGTGGCCCGATCTGGCGCGGCGGTGGTGTAACCTTCGCAGCTCGCCCTCAAGACCACTCGCAGAAGCTCAACAAGAAGATGTATCGCGCAGCTCTGCGCTCCATCCTCTCCGAGCTGGTTCGTAGCGAGCGTCTGGTCGTGGTTCAGGACTTCGCTGTCGAAGCACCGAAAACCAAAGACCTGCTGAACAAGCTGAACGGCATGGGTCTGAGCGATGTGTTGATCGTTTCCGACGCTGTTGATCAGAACCTGTACCTGGCTGCTCGTAACCTGCCGCACGTCGATGTACGTGACGTCCAGGGTTCCGACCCGGTCAGTCTGATCGCATACGAGAAAGTGTTGATCACTGTCTCGGCCGTGAAGAAATTCGAGGAGCTGCTGGGATGAACCAGGAACGCGTATTCAAAGTCCTCCTTGGCCCGCACGTTTCCGAGAAGGCTACCGTTCTGGCTGAGAAGAAAGGCCAGTTCGTATTCAAGGTTGCTACCGACGCAACCAAGCTGGAAATCAAGAAAGCTGTCGAAGGCCTGTTCAACGTAAAAGTTGAAAACGTGTCGACTGTTAACGTTCTGGGTAAAACCAAGCGTACCGCACGTGGTCTGGGCAAGCGTAATGACTGGAAGAAGGCGATCGTCTCCCTTCAGCCAGGCCAAGATCTCGATTTCAGCAGCAGTGCTGAGTAAGGAAGGGGTGCATCATGGCAATCGTTAAATGCAAACCGACTTCCCCTGGCCGCCGTTTCGTGGTCAAGGTGGTCAACAAGGAGCTGCACAAAGGCGCTCCTCACGCACCGCTGATCGAGAAAAAATCGAAGTCTGGTGGTCGTAACAACAATGGCCGCATCACCACGCGTCACGTGGGTGGTGGTCATAAGCAGCACTACCGTCTGGTCGACTTCCGTCGCAACGACAAAGATGGCATCCCAGCCACTGTCGAGCGCGTCGAATACGACCCGAACCGTACTGCTCACATCGCCCTGCTGTGCTACGCAGACGGCGAGCGTCGCTACATCATCGCCCCTAAAGGCGTGAGCGCTGGCGACCAGCTGATCGCAGGTGCCCTGGCCCCAATCAAGGCTGGTAACTCCCTGCAGCTGCGCAACATCCCAGTAGGTAGCACCATTCACGGCATCGAACTGAAGCCAGGTAAAGGTGCTCAGATCGCTCGTTCCGCTGGTGCCTCGGCTCAGCTGATCGCTCGTGAAGGTGCCTACGTGACTCTGCGTCTGCGCTCCGGTGAAATGCGTAAAGTACTGGCCGAGTGCCGTGCGACCCTGGGTGAAGTCTCGAACTCCGAGCACAGCCTGCGCTCGCTGGGTAAAGCTGGTGCCAAACGCTGGCGCGGCGTTCGCCCAACCGTTCGTGGTGTTGCCATGAACCCGGTTGACCACCCACATGGTGGTGGTGAAGGTCGTACCTCCGGTGGTCGTCATCCGGTATCGCCATGGGGCTTCCCAACCAAGGGTGCGAAGACCCGCGGTAATAAGCGTACCGACAACATGATCGTCCGTCGTCGCAAGTAACTAGAGGGATACGACAGTGCCACGTTCTCTGAAAAAAGGTCCTTTTATCGATCTTCACCTGCTGAAGAAGATCGAAGTGGCGGTGGAGAAGAACGATCGCAAGCCAGTGAAAACCTGGTCGCGCCGTTCGATGATCCTGCCACAAATGGTCGGTCTGACCATCGCGGTACACAACGGTCGCCAACACGTCCCAGTTCTCGTGAACGAAGACATGGTCGGCCACAAACTGGGCGAGTTCGCCGGTACCCGCACCTATCGCGGGCACGTGGCTGACAAGAAAGCCAAGCGTTAAGGGGTAAGGAAATGGAAGTAGCCGCTAAGTTGTCGGGCGCTCGCATCTCCGCCCAGAAAGCCCGCTTGGTCGCCGACCAGATCCGCGGGAAGAAGGTGGGCGAAGCGCTCAACCTGTTGGCCTTCAGCAGCAAAAAAGCCGCTGAAATCATGAAGAAAGTCCTCGAGTCGGCCGTTGCCAACGCCGAACACAACGAAGGCGCAGACGTTGATGACCTGAAGGTCAGCACCGTTTTCGTCAACGAAGGGCGTTCGCTGAAGCGCATCATGCCGCGTGCCAAAGGCCGCGCTGATCGCATCGTCAAGCGGTCTTGCCATATCACTGTCAAGGTTGCGGACAAGTAACGGAGTCGATCAGATGGGTCAGAAAGTACATCCCACTGGCATTCGCCTGGGAATCGTCAAGGAGCACACCTCCGTCTGGTATGCAGACGGCGCTACTTACGCAGATTACCTGTTGAAGGATCTGAAAACGCGTGAGTACCTCCAAGACAAACTAAAAAGCGCGTCCGTAAGCCGTATCGATATTCATCGCCCGGCTCAAACTGCACGCATCACCATCCACACCGCTCGTCCCGGTATCGTTATCGGTAAGAAAGGTGAAGATGTTGAGAAGCTGCGTCAGGACCTGACCAAGCAGATGGGTGTGCCCGTGCACATCAACATCGAAGAGATCCGCAAGCCGGAACTCGACGCCATGCTGGTTGCGCAGAGCGTAGCCCAGCAGCTGGAGCGCCGCGTTATGTTCCGTCGCGCCATGAAGCGCGCTGTACAGAACGCCATGCGTATTGGTGCCAAGGGCATCAAGATCCAGGTGAGCGGTCGTCTCGGCGGTGCCGAGATCGCACGTACCGAGTGGTATCGCGAAGGTCGTGTGCCCCTGCACACCCTGCGTGCCGATATCGACTACAACACCTACGAAGCTCACACCACCTACGGTGTGATCGGTGTGAAGGTTTGGATCTTCAAAGGCGAGGTCATCGGTGGCCGCCAGGAAGAGCTGAAGCCTCAAGCACCAGCGCCTCGTAAAAAAGCTGCTAAGTAAGGGGTACGCCAAATGTTGCAACCAAAGCGTACAAAATTCCGCAAGCAGATGACCGGCCACAACCGTGGTCTGGCACTGCGCGGTAGCAAGGTCAGCTTCGGCGAGTTCGCCCTGAAAGCTGTTGCTCGCGGTCGCCTCACCGCCCGCCAGATCGAGTCGGCACGTCGTGCTCTGACCCGTCACGTAAAGCGTGGCGGCAAGATCTGGATCCGCGTATTCCCGGACAAGCCGGTTACCAAGAAACCTCTCGAGGTTCGTATGGGTAAAGGTAAGGGTTCCGTGGAGTACTGGGTTGCCCAGATCCAGCCAGGCAAAGTCCTGTACGAGATCGAGGGTGTTTCTGAAGAGCTGGCGCGCGAAGCTTTCGCCCTGGCCGCTGCAAAGCTGCCTCTCGCCACCTCCTTTGTTAAGCGGACGGTGATGTGATGAAAGCGAATGAACTTCGTGAAAAATCGGCACAGCAACTGAATGAGCAACTGCTCGGCTTGCTGCGCGACCAGTTCAATCTGCGTATGCAGAAAGCAACTGGCCAGTTGGGGCAGTCGCACCTGCTCTCGCAAGTTAAGCGTGACATCGCTCGCGTGAAAACTGTGCTCAACCAGCAGGCAGGTAAGTGATCATGGCTGAAGCTGAAAAAACCGTCCGTACGCTGACTGGCCGTGTCGTCAGCGACAAAATGGACAAGACCATCACCGTTCTGATCGAGCGTCGCGTCAAGCACCCGATCTACGGTAAATACGTTAAGCGTTCGACTAAGCTGCACGCGCACGACGAAACCAACCAGTGCAAGATCGGCGACAAGGTTTCCATTACCGAAACCCGTCCGCTGGCCAAGACCAAGTCCTGGGCACTGGTTGAAGTCCTCGAACGCGCTGTTGAAGTCTAAGGGCTAGGGGTCAAATTTTATGATTCAGACTCAATCCATGCTCGATGTGGCCGATAACAGCGGCGCTCGTCGCGTCATGTGCATCAAGGTGCTCGGCGGTTCTCACCGCCGTTACGCCGGCATCGGTGACATCATCAAAGTAACCGTCAAGGAAGCCATTCCGCGCGGTAAGGTCAAAAAAGGCCAGGTGATGACCGCTGTTGTCGTCCGTACCCGTCACGGTGTACGTCGCGCTGACGGTTCCATCATTCGTTTCGACGGCAACGCTGCTGTTCTGCTGAACAACAAGCAAGAGCCGATCGGTACTCGCATCTTCGGGCCAGTGACCCGTGAACTTCGTACTGAGAAGTTCATGAAGATCGTCTCGCTCGCCCCTGAAGTGCTGTAAGGAGATCCGACATGCAAAAGATTCGTCGTGACGACGAGATCATCGTGATCGCCGGCAAAGACAAGGGTAAGCGCGGTAAGGTGCTGAAGGTTCTGGCTGACAACCGTCTGGTCGTCGGTGGTGTGAACCTGGTCAAGCGTCATACCAAACCTAACCCGATGGCGGGCGTCCAGGGCGGTATCGTCGAGAAAGAAGCGCCTCTGCACGCTTCCAACGTCGCCATCTTCAACGGCGAAACCAACAAGGCTGACCGCGTTGGTTTCAAAGTAGAAGACGGTAAAAAAATTCGTGTCTTCAAGTCGACCCAAAAAGCGGTTGATGCTTGAACACTGCTAGGTAGAAGACCATGGCACGACTGAAAGAGATTTACCGGAACGAAATCGCTCCCAAGCTTAAGGAAGAACTTAAGCTTTCGAACGTAATGGAAGTTCCGCGCGTTACCAAGATCACCCTGAACATGGGTCTGGGCGAAGCGATCGGCGACAAGAAAGTCATCGAGCACGCTGTTGCCGACCTGGAAAAGATCACCGGACAAAAGCCGGTCGTGACTTTCGCTCGTAAATCCATCGCGGGCTTCAAAGTCCGTGAGGGCTGGCCGATCGGCGTCAAGGTGACCCTGCGTAGCGACAAGATGTACGAATTCCTGGACCGCCTGCTGGCGATCTCCCTGCCTCGGGTTCGCGACTTCCGCGGCCTGAACGCCAAGTCCTTCGATGGTCGTGGCAACTACAGCATGGGCGTGAAAGAGCAGATCATCTTCCCGGAAATCGATTACGACAAGATCGATGCTCTGCGCGGTTTGGACATCACCCTGACCACCACTGCTCGTTCGGACGACGAAGGCCGCGCACTGCTGCGTGCTTTCAAGTTCCCGTTCCGCAACTGATTGGAGTAGGAAAATGGCCAAGAAGAGCATGAAGAACCGTGAGCTGAAGCGTCAGCTGACGGTAGCCAAGTTCGCTAAGAAGCGCGCTGAGCTGAAAGCGACCATCGTCAACCTGAACGCCTCCCCTGAGGAGCGTTTTGCTGCCGTAGTCGCACTGCAGAAGCAGCCACGTGACGCCAGTGCCTCGCGCCTGCGTAACCGTTGCCGCCTGACCGGTCGTCCGCACGGTGTATACCGTAAGTTTGGCCTGGGCCGTAACATGCTGCGTCAAGCTGCAATGCGCGGTGATGTTCCAGGCCTGGTCAAGGCCAGCTGGTAACATCGGTTGCTGTGATCCCGGCGCAGGAGGAGAGATCTTCCGACCACCGGTGATATCGCAACGAAACAAGCCCCCTCGTGGGGCTTGTTTCGTTTCTGTCTTGTGTCTAGAATGACCGGCTCACCTGAGCCTGGGTTTTTTGCCCTGCCTGCTCAGGTGGTTGTGATAGCCGCAAGGCTAATAATTCTTGTATCAGGAGCATCTAGCCCATGAGTATGCAGGACCCGTTAGCGGACATGCTAACTCGCATCCGTAATGCCCAGATGGCTGAAAAGTCCGTCGTAAGCATGCCTTCCTCCACGCTGAAGGTCGCGGTTGCCAAAGTTCTGAAGGACGAAGGTTACATCGCTGGCTACCAGGTCAGTGGCGAAGCCAAACCTTCCCTGTCGATCGAACTGAAGTACTTCGAAGGCCGTCCGGTCATCGAGGAACTGAAGCGCTCCAGCCGTCCAGGCCTGCGCCAGTACAAGTCCGTCGCAGACCTGCCGAAAGTTCGTGGCGGCCTGGGCGTGTCTATTGTCTCCACCAACAAAGGTGTGATGACTGATCGCGCTGCGCGCGCTGCCGGTGTCGGCGGCGAAGTTCTGTGCACAGTGTTCTAAGGGGGAGATAGGCATGTCTCGCGTCGCTAAGAACCCCGTTAAGCTGCCATCCGGTGTCGAAGTCAAATTCGCCGGCCAGCAGCTTTCGGTGAAGGGTGCCAAGGGCACTCTCGAACTGAACGTTCACTCGTCTGTTGAAGTTACCGAAGAGTCCGGCGAACTGCGCTTCGTCGCTCGCAACGGTGACCAGCAAGCTCGTGCCATGGCCGGTACTACCCGTGCTCTGGTCAACAACATGGTCCAGGGCGTAAGCCAAGGCTTCGAGCGCAAGCTCCAGCTGGTCGGTGTTGGTTACAAGGCACAGGCCAAGGGCACCATCCTGAACCTGGCGCTGGGCTTCTCTCATCCAGTGGACTACGAACTGCCAGCTGGTATCACCGCTGAAACGCCTAGCCAGACCGACATCCTGATCAAGGGTATCGACAAGCAGCTGGTAGGTCAGGTGGCCGCTGAAATCCGCGACTTCCGTCCGCCAGAGCCTTACAAAGGCAAAGGTGTGCGTTACGCGGACGAAGTAGTCCGTCGTAAAGAAGCCAAGAAGAAGTAGGGCCTAGCAAATGACCGACAAAAAAGTTATTCGACTGCGTCGCGCTCGCAAAGCACGCCTGAAAATGCACGAGCTCGAAGCCGTGCGCCTGTGCGTGTTCCGCTCCTCGCAGCACATCTACGCCCAGGTCATTTCGGCCGACGGCAGCAAGGTTCTGGCAAGTGCCTCGACCTTGGACAAAGAACTGCGTGATGGTGCCACTGGCAACATCGACGCGGCCACTAAGGTTGGCAAGCTGGTAGCTGAGCGCGCGAAAGCCGCCGGTGTATCTCAAGTTGCCTTTGACCGTTCCGGCTTCAAGTACCATGGCCGCGTCAAAGCGCTGGCTGATGCTGCTCGTGAAGGCGGGCTGGAGTTCTAAGTTATGGCAAATAACGATCAAAAGCGCGACGAAGGCTACATCGAGAAGCTGGTTCAAGTTAACCGCGTTGCCAAAACCGTAAAAGGCGGCCGTATCTTCACCTTCACCGCGCTGACCGTGGTGGGTGATGGCAAGGGCCGTGTTGGCTTCGGCCGTGGCAAGTCGCGCGAAGTACCTGCCGCGATCCAGAAGGCCATGGAAGCTGCTCGCCGCAACATGATCCAGGTTGACCTGAAGGGCACCACCCTGCAGTACGCCACCAAGGCTGCCCACGGCGCCTCGAAGGTCTACATGCAGCCTGCCTCGGAAGGTACCGGTATCATCGCCGGCGGCGCAATGCGTGCTGTCCTGGAAGTTGCTGGTGTCCAGAACGTTCTGGCCAAGTGCTACGGTTCGACCAACCCAGTGAACGTGGTCTACGCCACCTTCAAGGGTCTGAAAGCCATGCAATCTCCTGAATCCATTGCTGCCAAACGCGGCAAGAGCGTCGAGGAGATCTTCTGATCATGGCAACCGTAAAAGTAACGCTGATCAAGAGCACCGCCGGCCGCCTGCCTAACCACATCCTGTGTGTTAAAGGCCTGGGTCTGCGTCGCATCGGTCACACTGTAGAAGTCCAGGATACTCCCGAGAACCGCGGGATGATCAACAAGGCTTACTACATGCTGAAGGTCGAGGGTTAATCGATGAAACTCAATGATCTGAGTCCAGCGCCGGGTTCCCGTCGCGAGAAGCATCGTCCGGGTCGTGGTATCGGTAGCGGTCTGGGTAAGACTGGCGGCCGCGGCCACAAAGGTCAGACCTCCCGTTCCGGTGGTTCGATCGCTCCTGGCTTCGAAGGCGGTCAGCAGCCTCTGCACCGTCGCCTGCCGAAGTTCGGTTTCGTTTCCCTGAAAGCCATGGACCGCGCAGAAGTGCGTCTGTCCGAGCTGGCCAAGGTGGAAGGCGACATCGTCTCCGTGCAGTCCCTGAAGGATGCCAACGTGATTGGCCAGAACGTTCAGCGTGTGAAAATCATGCTGTCGGGCGAAGTCACTCGCGCAGTCACCATCAAGGGTATCGCCGCCACCAAGGGTGCGCGTGCGGCTATCGAAGCAGCTGGCGGCAAATTCGAGGAATAAATGGCTAAGCAAGGTGCTCTCTCTTCGCTCGGTAAGGGCGGGATGTCGGAACTCTGGGCTCGTCTGCGCTTCCTGTTCCTGGCGATCATCGTCTATCGGATCGGCGCGCATATCCCGGTGCCTGGCATCAACCCAGACCGTCTGGCGGATCTGTTTCGACAGAATGAGGGGACCATTCTTAGCCTGTTCAACATGTTTTCCGGCGGTGCGCTGGAGCGCATGAGCATCTTTGCATTGGGGATCATGCCGTACATCTCGGCGTCGATCATCATGCAGCTCATGACCGCGGTCAGCCCACAGCTGGAGCAGTTGAAGAAGGAAGGTGAAGCTGGCCGTCGCAAGATCAGCCAGTACACCCGCTACGGCACCGTTATCCTGGCGCTGGTTCAAGCCATTGGCATGTCCATTGGCCTGGCCAACCAGGGCGTGGCGTTTTCTGTAGGCCTGGGCTTCCATGTCGTTGCTGTCGCCACCTTCGTGGCCGGCGCAATGTTCATGATGTGGCTGGGCGAGCAGATCACCGAGCGCGGTGTGGGCAACGGTATCTCGATGTTGATCTTCGCAGGTATCGTTGCCGGTCTTCCGAGAGCAATCGGGCAGTCTTTCGAGTCTGCACGCACAGGCGATATCAACATTTTCGCCCTGGTCGCTATCGGTTTGCTTGCAGTAGCGATTATCGGCTTCGTGGTGTTCATTGAGCGTGGTCAGCGTCGTATCGCCGTTCACTACGCCAAGCGTCAGCAGGGCCGCAAGGTCTTCGCTGCACAGACCAGCCACCTGCCGCTGAAGGTGAACATGGCGGGTGTAATTCCGGCCATTTTCGCGAGCAGCATCTTGCTGTTCCCGGCTTCGCTGGGTGCCTGGTTCGGTCAGTCCGATGGTATGGGCTGGCTGCAGGACATCTCGCAGTCGATCGCTCCTGGTCAGCCGTTGAACATTCTGCTGTTTAGTGCAGGGATCGTTTTCTTCTGCTTCTTCTACACAGCGTTGATGTTCAACCCGAAAGACGTAGCGGAAAACCTGAAGAAGTCCGGTGCCTTTATTCCGGGTATCCGTCCTGGTGAACAGTCGGCTCGCTACATTGATGGCGTCCTGACTCGTCTGACCATGTTCGGTGCTCTTTACATGACGGCCGTGTGCCTTCTGCCCCAGTTCCTGGTGGTGGCGGCAAACGTTCCGTTCTACCTTGGCGGGACCTCGTTGCTGATTGTGGTAGTGGTTGTGATGGACTTCATGTCCCAAGTACAATCGCACCTCGTTTCGCACCAGTACGAATCCCTGATGAAGAAAGCCAACCTGAAAGGCTACGGTGGCAGCGGCTTGCTGCGCTGATAGACCCCCTAAGGTTCGAGGAGTCGGTAATGAAAGTTCGTGCATCGGTGAAAAAGCTGTGCCGCAACTGCAAGATCATTCGTCGCGAAGGTGTTGTTCGCGTGATCTGCAGCGCGGAACCGCGTCACAAGCAGCGCCAAGGCTGAGTGTGATCTGCGCTTCAAACCCAGCAGCTAGTGTGCTGCTGGGTTGATTATTCGTTTCTACAGCGATATTATCTCGCGCCCTATTTCTTGGCTTCCGGGGCGTAGGTAGCTGTCAATTGGAGTCCCACTGAATGGCCCGTATTGCAGGCGTCAACATTCCAGATAACAAGCATACTGTTATCTCGCTGACCTACATCTATGGTGTCGGTCGCACTACTGCACAGAAAATCTGTGCAGACGCTGGTGTAAACCCAGCCGCTAAGATCAAGGATCTGAGCGACGAGCAAATCGAAACCCTGCGTGGCGAAGTCGCGAAGTTCACCACCGAAGGTGACCTGCGCCGTGACATCAACATGAAGATCAAGCGCTTGATGGACCTGGGTTGCTACCGCGGCCTGCGTCATCGTAAAGGTCTGCCGGTTCGCGGTCAGCGCACCAAGACCAACGCACGCACCCGTAAGGGCCCGCGTAAGCCGATCCGCAAGTAATCGCCCAGGAATATAGACATGGCAAAACCTGCTGCTCGTCCTCGTAAGAAAGTCAAAAAGACAGTGGTTGATGGCATCGCCCACATCCATGCGTCTTTCAATAACACCATCGTGACCATCACCGACCGTCAGGGCAACGCGTTGTCCTGGGCGACCTCCGGTGGTTCGGGTTTCCGTGGTTCGCGCAAATCCACCCCGTTCGCAGCCCAGATCGCTGCTGAGCGTGCTGGTCAAGCTGCGCTGGAATATGGTCTGAAGAACCTCGACGTCAACGTCAAGGGTCCAGGTCCAGGTCGTGAATCCGCCGTTCGTGCACTGAACAGCTGCGGCTACAAGATCGCCAGCATCACCGACGTGACGCCAATCCCGCACAACGGGTGCCGTCCGCCGAAGAAGCGTCGCGTGTAATCAGGAGACAGAAGAATGGCACGTTACATTGGTCCAAAATGCAAACTGTCTCGTCGTGAAGGCACCGACCTGTTCCTGAAGAGCGGCGTTCGCGCTCTGGAATCGAAGTGCAACATCGAAGCAGCCCCAGGTATCCACGGCCAGCGCCGTGGCCGTCAGTCCGACTACGGTACCCAGCTGCGCGAGAAACAAAAAGTCCGTCGTATCTACGGTGTTCTGGAGCGTCAGTTCCGCGGTTACTACCAAGCTGCTGCCTCGAAAAAAGGCGCCACCGGTGAGAACCTGCTGCAACTGCTCGAGTGCCGTCTGGATAACGTCGTCTACCGTATGGGCTTCGGTTCCACTCGTTCCGAGTCCCGTCAGCTGGTTTCGCACAAAGCGATCAGCGTCAACGGTAAGACTGTAAACATTCCATCCTACCAAGTTCGTCCGGGTGACGTGGTCGCGGTTCGCGAGAAGTCGCTGAACCAGCTGCGCATTGTTCAAGCCCTTGAACTGTGCGCCCAGCGTGGCCGCGTTGAGTGGGTTGACGTGGATACTGCCAAGAAGTCGGGCGTTTTCAAGAACGTTCCTGCTCGCGGTGACCTGTCCGCCGACATCAACGAAAACCTGATTGTCGAGCTCTACTCCAAGTAAGGGCTAGAAAATAGGTGCATCCATGCAGATTTCGGTAAATGAGTTCCTGACGCCTCGCCACATTGATGTGCAGGTTGTCAGTCCAACCCGCGCCAAGATCACCCTCGAGCCTCTCGAGCGTGGTTTTGGCCATACCCTGGGCAACGCGCTGCGCCGCATCCTGTTGTCCTCCATGCCTGGCTGTGCAGTAGTCGAGGCCGAGATCGATGGCGTACTCCATGAGTACTCCGCGATCGAAGGTGTACAGGAAGACGTCATTGAAATCCTGTTGAACCTGAAAGGCCTGGCTATCAAGCTGCACGGTCGTGACGAAGTTACGCTGACCTTGTCGAAAAAGGGTTCGGGGGTGGTTACCGCTGCCGATATTCAGCTGGATCACGATGTCGAGATCGTCAACCCCGATCACGTAATCGCGAACCTGGCGTCCAACGGCGCCCTGAACATGAAGCTCACCATAGCTCGTGGTCGCGGTTACGAGCCGGCCGACTCCCGTCAGACCGACGAAGATGAAAGCCGCAGCATTGGCCGTCTTCAGCTGGACGCTTCGTTCAGCCCGGTGCGTCGTATCGCCTACGTGGTCGAGAACGCCCGTGTTGAACAGCGTACCAACCTGGACAAGCTGGTCATCGATCTGGAAACCAACGGTACCCTGGACCCTGAAGAGGCTATCCGTCGTGCCGCGACCATCCTGCAGCAGCAGCTGGCCGCGTTCGTCGACCTCAAAGGCGACAGCGAGCCCGTTGTGGTCGAGCAGGAAGACGAGATCGATCCGATCCTGCTGCGCCCGGTTGACGACCTGGAACTGACCGTACGTTCGGCCAACTGCCTGAAGGCGGAGAACATCTACTACATTGGTGACCTGATTCAGCGCACCGAAGTAGAGCTGTTGAAAACTCCGAACCTCGGCAAGAAGTCCCTGACTGAAATCAAGGACGTCCTGGCCTCCCGTGGTCTGTCTCTCGGCATGCGCCTCGACAACTGGCCGCCTGCAAGCCTTAAGAAAGACGACAAGGCGACTGCCTGATCGTCGTAATCACCGAACGTAGTGTTTGGTAAGGAATGAATCATGCGTCATCGTAAAAGTGGACGTCACCTGAGCCGTACCAGCTCTCACCGCAAGGCTATGTTCCAGAACATGGCTGTGTCGCTGATCGAGCACGAGCTGATCAAAACCACCCTGCCGAAAGCCAAGGAACTGCGCCGCGTTGCCGAGCCGCTGATCACCCTGGCCAAGGAAGACAGCGTTGCTAACCGCCGTCTGGCCTTCGATCGTACCCGTTCGAAGTCCGCTGTTGGCAAACTATTCAACGACCTGGGCAAGCGTTACGCCACCCGTCAGGGCGGCTACCTGCGCATCCTGAAGTGCGGTTTCCGCGCTGGCGACAACGCGCCTATGGCGTATGTCGAGCTGGTTGATCGTCCGGTCGGCGGTGCTGTAGAAGCTGCTGAGTAAGACGTTTAGTCTGCTACAAGGAACCGGGCCCCGTGCCCGGTTTTTTGTGTCTGCTTGAATTGCAAATATCTATCGATGCTAGTTTCTTAATGCATTAGATCTCGAGGTGTTCTTTCCCGATACTTCTCTTCAAGCCGTTTAGCCGGCATTTCGAGACCGATCAGGAGAGATCATGAGCAAGATTCTTACTACCGCCAGCGGTGCCCCCGTCGCCGACAACCAGAACTCCCGCTCCGCAGGCCCACGCGGTCCGCTGTTGCTCGATGACTTCCACCTGATCGAGAAGCTCGCCCACTTCAACCGCGAGAACATTCCCGAGCGCCGTGTGCATGCAAAAGGCTCCGGTGCCTATGGCACTTTCACGGTCACCCGCGATATCACCCAATACACCAGTGCTCGCTTGTTCGAAGCCGTTGGGAAGCAGACCGAAACGTTCCTGCGTTTCTCCACCGTCGGTGGTGAGCGTGGCTCGGCTGACACCGAGCGCGACCCGCGCGGTTTCGCCCTTAAGTTTTATACCGAGGAAGGCAACTGGGACATCGTCGGCAACAACACGCCAATTTTCTTCATCCGTGACCCGTTGAAGTTCCCCGATTTCATCCATACCCAGAAACGGCACCCGCAGACCAACCTGAAGAATGCCCAGATGATGTGGGACTTCTGGTCGCATTCGCCGGAGGCGCTGCACCAGGTCACCATTCTGTTCTCCGATCGTGGTATCCCGGACGGCTACCGCCACATGCATGGTTTCGGCAGCCACACCTACAGCCTGATCAACGCCAAGGGTGAGCGTACCTGGGTGAAGTGGCACTTCAAGACCCAGCAGGGCATCAAGAACCTTTCGCCCGCCGATGCAGCGCGCCTGGCAGGCACCGACCCGGATTACGCGCAGCGTGACCTGTTCGAGGCTATTGAGCGTGGTGACTACCCGCGTTGGACCGCCTGCATCCAGGTGATGTCCGAGGAGCAAGCCGCCAACCGTGCGGAAAACCCCTTCGACGTGACCAAGACCTGGTCGCAGAAGGAGTTCCCGCTGATCGAGGTAGGCGTGCTTGAGCTCAACCGCAACCCGCTCAACTATTTCGCTGAAGTCGAGCAAGCCACTTTCGGTCCGAGCAACATGGTGCCAGGCGTGGGGCTGTCGCCTGATCGCATGCTCCAGGGCCGCGTGTTCGCGTACGCTGACGCGCACCGCTACCGTGTGGGTACGAACCACCAGCATCTGCCGGTTAACGCGCCTCGTAGCCCGGTCAACAGCTACCAGCGTGACGGTGCGATGGCATTCGGTGCCTACGGCAGCGCGCCAAATTACGAGCCGAACAGCTACGCCGACGCACCGAAGCAGTCGCCTCGTCACGCAGAGCCTGCGCTGGCCTTGAGCGGTTCGGCCGATCGCTACGATCACCGCGAAGACACTGACTACTACAGCCAGGCGGGTGCGTTGTTCCGTTTGATGAGCGCCGAGCAGCAGGCACTGCTGATCGACAACATCGCCGGCACCATGGCAGGCGTCAGTGAAGATGTGGTGCAGCGTCAGTTGCAGTACTTCTTCAAGGCGGATCCGGCCTACGGCGAGGGCATAGCCAAGGCGTTGGGCGTAAATCTCGCCTGAGTCGAAATGATAAGTAGAACCGCCCTCATTTGGGCGGTTTTTCAATGAATATCACTACTGTTTGCCGACTTTTTTCCAACAAATTGCGCGCTTTTCAGTGACCTTGGCGAAATCATGGTTCACACTATCTCCTTATCAACGTTTCATTCAGGGAGTAGCAGGGCGATGCAAGGTCACCCGGACGTAATCGATTACCTCAACACGTTGCTGACGGGCGAACTGGCGGCGCGTGACCAATATTTCATCCACTCGCGCATGTACGAAGACTGGGGCCTGACCAAGCTCTACGAGCGTATCAATCACGAGATGGAAGAAGAGGCGCAACACGCCGATGCCCTGATGCGCCGCATCCTGATGCTCGAAGGCACACCACGCATGCGCCCGGACGACCTGGACGTCGGCTCCACCGTGCCCGACATGATCGCCGCTGACCTGCGCCTCGAGTACAAGGTGCGCGCTGCACTGTGCAAAGGCATCGAGCTGTGCGAGCTGCACAAGGACTACATCAGCCGTGACATCTTGCGTGCGCAGTTGGCTGATACCGAGGAAGACCACACCTACTGGCTGGAAAAGCAGCAAGGTCTGATCAAGTCCATCGGCCTGCAGAACTACCTGCAATCGCAGATGTAAACCGGCCGGTTTGCTGCGAAAGAAAAAGCCCCTGGCATTTACATGCCAGGGGCTTTTTCGTCAGGCCCGGTCTCGCTCCAGGAGCGGCGCGAGGTAGTGGCCCGTATACGACTGTTTCATCTTCGCCAATTCCTCTGGCGTACCGCTGGCGATGATCTGGCCGCCTTTGGAACCGCCTTCCGGCCCCAGGTCCACCAGCCAGTCAGCGGTCTTGATAACGTCCAGGTTGTGCTCGATCACTACCACGGTGTTGCCGTGGTCGCGCAGACGGTGCAGTACGTCCAGCAGTTGCTGGATATCCGCGAAGTGCAGGCCGGTGGTCGGCTCGTCGAGGATATACAGGGTCTTGCCGGTGTCGCGCTTGGACAGTTCGCGGGACAATTTCACCCGCTGCGCCTCACCGCCGGACAAGGTCGTAGCCGACTGCCCCAGCTTGATGTAGGAAAGCCCCACGTCCATCAGCGTTTGTAACTTGCGCGCCAGTGCAGGCACCGCGTCGAAGAACCCGCGGGCATCCTCGATGGTCATTTCCAGCACCTCGTGGATGTTTTTGCCCTTGTACTTGATTTCCAGGGTTTCGCGGTTGTAGCGCTTGCTCTTGCACACATCGCACGGTACGTAGATATCCGGCAGGAAGTGCATCTCCACCTTGATCAGCCCGTCACCCTGGCACGCCTCGCAGCGCCCGCCCTTGACGTTGAACGAGAAACGCCCCGGCCCATAGCCGCGCGAGCGCGACTCCGGCACCCCGGCGAACAGCTCGCGGATCGGTGTGAAGATACCGGTGTAGGTCGCGGGGTTCGAGCGCGGGGTACGACCAATCGGGCTCTGGTCGATGTCGACCACTTTATCCAGGTGCTGCAACCCATCCATGCTGGTGTGCGCCGCTGGTTCCAGGCTGCTCGCGCCATTGAGCGCGGTAGCTGCCAGGGGGAAGAGGGTGTTGTTGATCAAGGTCGACTTCCCCGAGCCGGATACCCCGGTCACACAGGTCAGTAGGCCGATCGGTACCTCGAGGTCGACGTTCTGCAGGTTGTTGCCCCGTGCGCCCTTGAGCTTGAGCGAGAGCTTCTTGTTGCGGGGCGTACGCTTGGCCGGCACGACGATCTTCTTGCGCCCGGAGAGGTACTTGCCGGTCAGCGATTCCGGGTGCGCCATCACTTCCTCGGGCGTGCCTTCGGCGACGATCCGGCCCCCATGCACGCCGGCGCCAGGGCCAATGTCCACCACGTAGTCGGCCAGGCGAATGGCGTCTTCGTCGTGCTCCACCACGATGACCGTGTTGCCCAGGTCGCGCAGGTGATTGAGCGTGGCCAGCAAGCGGTCGTTGTCGCGCTGATGCAGGCCGATCGATGGTTCGTCGAGGATGTACATCACGCCCACCAGGCCAGCGCCGATCTGGCTGGCCAGGCGGATACGCTGGGCCTCGCCGCCCGAAAGTGTCTCGGCGCTGCGGTCGAGGGTCAGGTAGTCGAGGCCGACGTTCACCAGGAACTGCAGGCGCTCGCAGATCTCCTTGAGGATCTTCGCCGCGATCTCACCGCGTCGACCGGTCAGGCTCAGGCCGGCGAAGTACTCGCTGGCATCGCCAATCGGCAGGTTGGTCACTGCCGGCAGGGTCTTCTCGCCTACCCACACATGGCGCGCCTCGCGGCGCAGTCGGGTGCCGCGGCAGTCCGGGCAGGGCTGGGTGCCGAGGAACTTGGCCAGTTCCTCCCGTACGGTGGCCGACTCGGTCTCGCGATAACGCCGCTCGAGGTTCGGCACGATGCCTTCGAACGGGTGCGAACGCTTGACGATGTCGCCGCGGTCGTTGAGGTACTTGAAGTCAACGCTGTGCTTGCCGCTGCCCTGCAGGATCACCTTCTGGTGTTCTGCCGATAGCTGGCCGAACGGCTCCTCGAGGCTGAAGCCATAATGCGCAGCCAGGGAGCCGAGCATCTGGAAGTAGTAGACGTTACGCCGGTCCCAGCCGCGAATCGCGCCTTCAGCCAGGGTCAGCTCGCTGTTGACCAGGCGCTTGGTGTCGAAGAATTGCTTCACGCCCAGGCCATCACAGGTCGGGCAAGCGCCGGCGGGGTTGTTGAACGAGAACAGCTTGGGTTCCAGCTCGCTGATCGCATGGCCGCAGACCGGGCAGGCGAAGCGCGCGGAGAAGATCATGTCTTCGGCGCTTTCGTCGTCCATCTGCGCCACCAGGGCGATACCGTCGGCCAGTTTCAGCGCGGTTTCGAAGGATTCGGCCAGGCGCTGCTGCAGGTCGTTGCGCACCTTGAAGCGGTCCACCACCACATCGATGCTGTGCTTCTTCTGCTTGTCGAGCTTGGGCAGCTCATCGAGCTCGTACAACTTGCCATTTATCCGGGCGCGGACGAAGCCCTGGGCGCGCAGCTCGTCGAACACCGCCAGGTGTTCACCCTTGCGTTCGCGTACCACCGGGGCCAGCAGCATCAGCTTGCTGCCTTCGGGTTGCTCGAGCACCAGGTCGACCATCTGGCTGATCGTTTGCGCCTCCAGCGGAATGTCGTGGTCTGGGCAGCGCGGTGTGCCGACCCGCGCGTACAGCAGGCGCAGGTAGTCATAGATCTCGGTGATGGTGCCGACGGTCGAGCGGGGGTTGTGCGAGGTCGACTTTTGCTCGATGGAAATAGCGGGCGACAGGCCTTCGATGGTGTCGACGTCGGGCTTTTCCATCATCGAAAGGAATTGCCGGGCGTAGGCCGACAGCGACTCTACGTAGCGGCGCTGACCCTCGGCGTAGAGAGTGTCGAACGCCAGGGACGACTTGCCGGAGCCGGACAGGCCGGTGATCACGATCAGCTTGTCCCGGGGCAGGGTCAGGTCGATGTTCTTCAGGTTGTGGGTGCGTGCCCCACGGATCAGGATCTTATCCACTGCAGCCTCGCTCGGCGGGCGTAAACAAAGAAGTATACGGCGCGCTGCCACCACGCGGCAAAGCGTCGCGTATATGCCGTCTTGCCGTCGGACTGATAGAATCGCCGCCGGTTCACACGAGGTTAATCCATGCACGACACCCACAACGAGCGCATGAGTGGCAGCGAAACCCGCGCGGCGAGCGGCCTGGCGTTGGTCTTTGCCTTTCGTATGCTGGGCATGTTCATGGTGTTGCCGGTGCTTGCGACCTATGGCATGGACCTGGCCGGTGCCACGCCAGCGCTGATCGGCCTGGCCATTGGCGCCTACGGCCTGACCCAGGCGGTGCTGCAGATTCCGTTCGGGGTGATTTCCGACCGCATCGGGCGCCGCCCGGTGATCTACCTGGGGCTGGTGATTTTCGCCTTGGGCAGCGTGCTGGCCGCCCAAGCCGATTCCATCTGGGGGGTGATCGCCGGACGTATCCTGCAAGGCGCCGGGGCGATTTCCGCAGCGGTCATGGCGCTGCTTTCCGACCTTACCCGCGAGCAGCACCGCACCAAGGCCATGGCCATGATCGGCATGAGCATCGGCCTGTCGTTTGCAGTGGCGATGGTGATCGGGCCGTTGTTGACCAGTGCCTTTGGTTTGTCAGGATTGTTCCTCGCAACGGCAGGACTTGCCGTCGTAGGCATAGCCCTGGTGGCCTTCGTGGTGCCCAGCGCCCACAACACGTTGCAGCACCGTGAGTCGGGTGTAGCACGCCAGGCGTTGGGCCCGACCCTGCGTCATCCGGACCTTCTGCGCCTGGACGTGAGTATCTTCATCCTCCATGCCATCCTCATGGCCAGCTTCGTTGCGCTGCCCCTGGCCTTCGTCGAGCGTGGCGGCCTGCCGAAGGAAGAACATTGGTGGGTATACCTGACCGCGCTGCTGGTCTCATTTTTTGCAATGGTCCCGTTCATCATCTACGGCGAAAAGAAGCGCAAGATGAAAAGCGTCCTGCTTGGCGCGGTCAGTGTCCTGCTGCTGGTCGAAGTGTTCTTCTGGCAGTGGGCCGACAACTTGCGGGGACTGGTGATCGGCACCGTGGTATTCTTCACTGCATTCAACCTGCTGGAAGCGTCCTTGCCTTCGCTGGTCAGCAAGGTATCGCCTGCTGGCGGCAAGGGAACGGCAATGGGGGTGTATTCCACCAGCCAGTTCCTCGGCGCTGCGTTGGGCGGAATACTCGGTGGCTGGTTGTTCCAGCACGGTGGCCTGGGGTGGGTGTTCATCGGTTGTGCGGTACTGTGTGCGGTCTGGCTGGTGTCTGCCTTGGGCATGAACGAGCCACCCTATGTCACCAGCCTGCGTATGCCGCTGACGCCAGAGGCGCTCCAGGAAACGGGGCTGGCCGAGCGCCTGATGGCCGTGCCGGGTGTGACCGACGCCGTGGTGGTGGCGGAAGAAGCTGCCATCTATATCAAACTGGATACGAAAATTTTGGACCGTGCGACCCTCGAGCGTCTGGTGAACCCAGCCTCAGCGGCGTGCGAAGCCTAGGAGAATGTTATGGCCCGTGGGGTTAACAAAGTCATTCTGGTCGGCACTTGCGGCCAGGATCCCGAAGTCCGCTACCTGCCCAACGGTAACGCCGTGACCAACCTGAGCCTGGCCACCAGCGAGCAGTGGACCGACAAGCAGTCCGGCCAGAAGGTCGAGCGCACCGAGTGGCACCGCGTCTCCCTGTTCGGCAAGGTCGCCGAGATCGCCGGTGAGTACCTGCGCAAAGGCTCGCAGTGCTACATCGAGGGCAAGCTGCAAACCCGCGAGTGGGAAAAAGACGGCATCAAGCGTTACACCACGGAAATCATCGTCGACATGCAGGGCACCATGCAGCTGCTCGGCGGACGTCCGCAGGGCCAGCAGGGCGGCGGCGACCCGTACAACCAGGGTGGTGGCAACTACAACCAAGGCGGCGGCCAGCAGCAGTACAACCAGGCCCCACGCCAGCAGGCTCCGCGCCCGCAGCAGGCGCAACAGCGCCAGGCACCTCAGCAGCCTGCGCCGCAGCCAGCGGCTGACTTCGACAGCTTCGATGACGATATTCCGTTCTAGCGACTACCTGGTGGCGCCAATGGTGCCACAGCGAAACAGAGCTTAAACAAGAAACCCGCTTCATGCCTGAAGCGGGTTTCTTTTTGTCCGGAGCCGGTGCTCTGACAAGGCGTCAGCCTTCTTCGAGTGCCGCCCTGGCAAACTGTGCGTCCTGTTCCGGTGTCGCTCCGCTGATGCCGATGCCGCCGATGTGTTTGCCGTTCACATCCATGATCGGCAGCCCGCCTTCCAGTAGGGTGAAGCCGGGCAGCGAGGCGTAGGGATTGGCCGGCAACGCGGCGCTGCGCTCGCCGAGCCGGTCCGGTTACACTGTCCTGGGCGAGCGGTCGCGGGTGGCACTTGCCTTGCTCTACTGCCTGTTTTCGGCGCAAGTGACCGCGATGCTTGGGTTCCATGAGGCAATCGGTGCAGTCTTGGCGGCCTATGTCTTTCACGACCTGTTCTCGATGGAGCATGCCTGGCGCCGCTGGGTCGGCAGGTTCGGCCATCTGTTTCTCACACCAATCTTCTTTGCCTGTTCCGGTATCCAGGTTTCGCTCGGGGCTTTCAGCGATCCCACTCTGTGGTTGTGGTTGCTGTTGTTTCTAGTGGGGGGGATTGTCGGCAAGGTTCTGGGCTCTTATGTCGGGGCCAGGCTGTCGGGGCTGACACCAAAGGTTTCATTGGAACTCGGTGTGCTGATGAATACCAAGGGACTCGTGGAATTAGTGGTACTTGGTGTAGGACTGCAGATGGGAGTGTTGTCTGAAAGTTCCTATAGTGTTCTTTTGATGCTTGCACTTGTTTCAACGGCTTTAACTAATCCGTTAATTTCATTGTTAAATCGCTCGGCCCGTAAGAGTGATGCTGGCTACAACGTCTCACCTCATACAGGTGTTTGATTTTTGAGTTCATCCCGATTACTGTCTGGAGATTAAAGGGATCAGCCAAAAATAAGGAACATTGCTGTGGACGTATTCATGGGGTTGCTGGCCGCTGCGTTCTGGGGGGCTACGGATTTTCTGGTCGGTGTGAACGCACGAGCGGTAGGGGTCAAGCGGGCGGTCTTTTTCGGGCAACTGCTGGGGCTTTTGTTAATGACAGTCATTATTGTCATTTCGGCCAGCCAGTGGGAGAAGTTCCTGTCGGCTCCCAAACGCGCGGTGGTACTGGGTATTGTGGCTTCACTATGTACCGTGATCGGGGCGTTGGCGCTTTCAAAAGCGTTTGCGGTTGGCAAGACCGCTGTCGTGGCACCGTTGGTCACCTCCTATGGCGTTTTTACAACGCTGCTGGCCTGGCTCGGCGGGGACACACTGTCAGCCTGGCAGGTGAGCGGTATCTTCGTCTGCTTCTTCGGTGTACTACTGGCCAGTCGCAGTGACCATGGCGGCGATTTCGAGCGCAAGGCAAAGGGCACTGTATCGATAGGGTATGCGTTGCTGGCGGCCATGCTTTACGGCGTCAGCTTCTGGATTCAAGGCAAGTTCGCCTTGCCGGCGCTGGGGCCGGTGAACATGCTGGCGCTGGGTTATGCCGTCGGGGTGGCCTTCTTGATTCCGGAAGCCTTCAGGCTGCTGCGCGATCATGCCACGATCCGCTTGAAGACATTGGGTTCACTGTGTGGCGCAAGCCTGTTCAACCTGGGAGGGTTCTCGGCTTTTTCCTGGGGGGCGCTCAACGGTTCGGTTTCAGTCGTTACTGTCATCAGTACCTTGTCGGGTGGTATCGCGGCCATCCTCGGATACTTCTTTTATCGCGAGCGGTTGTCGGTCGTTCAAGTGGGCGGTGTGTGTCTGGTGTTGTTGGGGGCTGTGCTTTTGCATCTTTATGGATGATGTTGTCGCAAAGTTGCAAACGTTTGCGGTGAATTTTTTGGGGTCCTTGGGTCATGGGCGGAGGCTTTCGTTTATTGGCCTGTAGATATGAGTGGTCATAATAATGGAATATCGAGGCTGCCTTCCGAAAAGTCATGTTGATATGTTGCCTTGCATGGCGGCTTTTGCAGTGGTCGTCGAGACCGGTAGTTTTGTAGATGCATCGGTCAGGCTGGGGTTGACTGCCTCGGCGGTCAGCAAACAAGTGTCAAAGCTTGAAAATGCCTTGTCATTGCGTTTGCTTGAGCGCAGCACCCGGCAATTGAGAGTGAATGCCGAAGGCGCCCAGATCTACTCACACTGCAAAGAGTTGCTGGAGTCTTCGGCCAATGTGTTTCGCCTCAAGGACCGCTTCCTCGAAGCACCGCAAGGGCTTATTCGCATTGCGGTGCCACGTTCGCTGTACGCGGCGTGTAACCAGCTGGTTCCGGAGTTTTTGTACCGCTACCCCGGCGTCAATGTACAGCTCATTTCCAGTGAGGGAGCACCGGACTTTATTGCCGAGGGTATCGATATTGGAATCCAGATAACGGACAGTCCTCCCCTGGGGTTGGTGGCGCGCAAGTTGTTCCCCGTCGATTTCATTGTCTGTGCCGCCGAGAGTTACTTGGAAAAGTTTGGGCGACCTGAGCATCCCTCGGTGTTGGCGGAACACAGTTGCATCCCATTTCCCGCGGCCACCGAAATCCAGAACTGGAAGTTCATTTCAACGCATGGAATGTGCGAGGTAAGTGTTTCGGGGCGCTACTTCGCGGACAGTCCGGAGGCGGTCCTCAATGCCACGATCTCGGGCCTGGGGATTTCCTGCCTGCCGGCCGGGCTGGCGGCTGAAGCAATTTCCGCCAATGCCCTGGTGGAGTTGTTGCCCGGGTGGAGATACGCGGGGGCGATGCAAGGGATGGCCTGGGCGCTCTATCAGCCCGGCCGGCATGTGTCGCAGAAGGTCAAGGTGATGGTCGACTACCTGGTGAGTGCGTTGCGCCGGTCAGGACAGATGACCTGATGCAATGGCTGGCCTCGTGCGGCACCGGACCATGGGAAAAAGGAGCATACGATGGCTACGCAGGTTGCCGAGTACTATTGCGAAACCTGTTGGTACACCTATGACCCGACGGTAGGTGATCCGGAGCATGGCATCGCGCCGGGGACTGCATTCGAAGATATTCCACATGACTGGCTTTGCCCTGACTGCGGGCTGGGCAAGGAAGCGTTTGTACCTCGTGTCGAATCGCTCGATGCATGATCGGGGTCATCGCACTTCCCGGATTCTTGGCTAGGCTTAACGTGGCGGTATCTACCTACCGCTACCGTGATGTCCCGAGAGGCGCCGGCAATGTCCCGTGCGCCCCCACCTGATCAGGAGTGCACGATGGATCTGAACCGTCGGCAGTTCTTCAAGGCCGCTGCCATCGGCCTTGGAGGCTCGAGCCTCGCGGCGTTGGGCATGGCCCCGACACCCGCGTTCGCCGAGCAGGTGCGCCACTTCAAGCTGGCGCACACCAAGGAAACCCGTAACACCTGTCCCTACTGCTCGGTCGGCTGCGGCCTGATCCTGTACAGCCAGGGCGATGCCGGGAAGAACGTCAAGCAGAGCATCATCCACATCGAGGGCGACGCGGACCATCCGGTCAACCGTGGCACCTTGTGCCCGAAAGGCGCGGGCCTGCTCGACTTCATCCATAGCCCCAGCCGCCTCAAGTACCCCGAGGTGCGCAAGGCGGGCAGCAAGGAGTGGACCCGCATCAGCTGGGACGAAGCGCTCGACCGCGTCGCCACGCTGATGAAACAGGACCGCGACGCCAACTTCATCGAGAAGAACGCCCAGGGCCAGACCGTCAACCGTTGGGTCAGCACCGGTTTCCTCGCCGCCTCTGCGGCCTCCAGCGAAGCCGGCTACCTGACCCACAAGGTCATTCGTTCTCTCGGCATGCTGGGGTTCGATAACCAGGCGCGTGTCTGACACGGCCCGACGGTGGCAAGTCTTGCCCCGACGTTTGGCCGTGGTGCGATGACCAACCATTGGTCTGATATCGCCAACGCAAACCTGGTCCTGGTGATGGGCGGCAACGCAGCCGAGGCGCACCCCTGTGGCTTCAAATGGGTGACCGAGGCCAAGGCGCACAACCAGGCCCGCCTGATCGTGGTCGATCCACGGTTCACTCGCACTGCCTCGGTGGCGGATTACTACGCGCCTATCCGTACAGGGAGCGATATCGCTTTCATGGGTGGGTTGATCAACTACCTGCTGAGTACCGACAAGATCCAGCACGAGTACGTGCGCAACTACACCGACGTGTCGTTCATCGTCAAAGAGAACTACGGCTTCGAGGACGGCCTGTTCAGTGGCTATGACGCCGCCAAACGCATCTATGCGGACAAGTCTGGCTGGGGCTACGAGCTTGGCGAGGACGGTTTCGCCAAGGTCGACCCGACCTTGCAGCACCCGCGTTGCGTGTTCCAGTTGATGAAGCAGCACTACAGCCGCTACACGCCGGAACTGGCGAGCATGACCTGTGGCATGCCCCAGGACCAGATGATGAAGATCTGGGAAGAGATCGCCACCTGCTCGGTGCCGGGCAAGACCATGACGATTCTCTACGCCCTGGGCTGGACACAGCACTCGATTGGCGCGCAGATCATCCGCAGTGCAGCCATGGTGCAGTTGCTGCTGGGTAACGTCGGCATGCCTGGCGGGGGCGTCAACGCCTTGCGGGGGCACTCCAACATCCAGGGGCTGACCGACCTCGGGCTGCTGTCCAACTCGCTGCCGGGCTACCTCACCTTGGGTGGCGACGCCGAGCAGGACTACGCCGCCTTCATCGACAAGCGCGCCTCCAAGCCGCTGCGCCCGGGGCAGCTGTCGTACTGGCAGAACTACGGCAAGTTCCATGTCAGCCTGATGAAAGCCTGGTACGGCGCCAATGCCACCGCCGAGAACAACTGGGGCTATGACTGGCTGCCCAAGCTCGACGTGCCGGCCTACGACGTGCTGCGCATGTTCGAGATGATGAGCCAGGGCAAGGTCAACGGCTATATCTGCCAGGGCTTCAACCCGATCGCCGCGTTGCCGGACAAGAACCGCGTCACCGCTGCACTGGGCAAACTCAAGTGGCTGGTCATCATGGACCCCCTGGCCACCGAAACGTCCGAGTTCTGGCGCAACGCCGGGCCGTACAACGATGTCGATACGGCCAACATCCAGACCGAGGTCATCCGACTGCCCACCACCTGCTTTGCCGAGGAAGACGGCTCGCTGGTCAACAGCAG
Source organism: Pseudomonas sp. LS_2 (assembly GCF_042709235.1). Taxonomy (NCBI): domain Bacteria; kingdom Pseudomonadati; phylum Pseudomonadota; class Gammaproteobacteria; order Pseudomonadales; family Pseudomonadaceae; genus Pseudomonas; species Pseudomonas sp. LS_2. The sequence goes on from NZ_JAVAYC010000006.1 coordinate 26,185, forward strand.
CCGCTGGCTGCAATGGCACTGGAAAGGCGCCGACGGCCCGGGCGAGACACGTACCGACGTGCACATCATGAGCGAGCTGTTCCTGCGTCTACGTGAGCGCTACAAGGCCGAAGGCGGCGCCTTCCCCGACCCGATGCTGAACATCAGCTGGCCCTACAAGGTGCCCGAAGAGCCGTCCCCGGAAGAGCTGGCCAAGGAGATGAACGGTTGGGCGGTCAGCGACCTTACCGACGCCACGGGCGCCACGCTCAAGAGCGGCCAGCAACTGGCCGGCTTCGGCCAGCTCAAGGACGACGGCAGCACCGCTTCGGGCTGCTGGATCTTCTGCGGCAGCTGGACCGAGCAGGGCAACCAGATGGCCCGGCGCGACAACAGTGACCCCTACGGCATGCACCAAGCGCAGAACTGGGCCTGGGCATGGCCGGCGAACCGCCGCATCCTCTACAACCGCGCCTCCAGCGACCCCCAGGGCAGGCCTTGGGACCCGGAGAAAAAACGCCTGGTGTGGTGGAACGGCAAGGCCTGGAGCGGCACCGACGTGCCGGACTTCAAGGTCGACTCGCCACCGGAAGCGGGAATGAACCCGTTCATCATGAACCCCGAGGGTGTGGCGCGCTTCTTCGCCATCGACAAGATGGCCGAAGGGCCGTTCCCCGAGCACTACGAGCCGTTCGAGACGCCTATCGGCATCAACCCGTTGCACCCGAATAACCCGAAGGCCGTCAGCAACCCGGCCGGGCGGGTGTTCGACTCGGTGTGGGACACGCTCGGCAAGCACGAGGAATTCCCCTACGCGGCCACCAGCTATCGGCTGACCGAACACTTCCACTTCTGGAGCAAGCACTGCCAGCTCAACTCGATCATCCAGCCCGAGCAGTTCGTCGAGATCGGCGAGGTGCTGGCTGCCGAGAAGGGCATCAAGGCCGGTGACCGGGTGCGAGTGTCGAGCAAGCGCGGGTTCATCGAGGCGGTGGCGGTGGTGACCAAGCGGATTCGCCCGCTGCAGGTCAACAACCAGACCGTGCACCAGATCGGCATCCCGTTGCACTGGGGCTTCACCGGTTCCGCCCGGCATGGCTACCTGACCAACACCCTGGTGCCGTTCCTCGGTGATGGCAATACCCAGACGCCGGAATCCAAGTCGTTCCTCGTCAACGTGGAGAAAGTCTGATGGCCCAGCAAGATATCATCGCCCGCTCGGCCACCACGACCGTACCTTCTTCGGTACGCCAGCAGCAGGAAGTGGCCAAGCTGATCGACACCACCAAGTGCATCGGCTGCAAGGCCTGCCAAGTGGCGTGCTCGGAGTGGAACGAACTGCGTGACGAGGTCGGCCACAACCACGGCACCTACGACAACCCCCAGGACCTGACCGCCGACACCTGGACGCTGATGCGCTTCACCGAGCACGAGCGCGAAGACGGCAACCTCGAATGGTTGATCCGCAAGGACGGCTGCATGCACTGCGCCGACCCCGGCTGCCTGAAGGCCTGCCCGAGCCCTGGCGCGATCATCAAGCACGCCAATGGCATCGTCGACTTCAACCAGGACCACTGCATCGGCTGCGGCTACTGCATCACCGGCTGCCCGTTCAATATCCCGCGTATCTCGCAGAAGGACCATAAGGCCTACAAGTGCAGCTTGTGTTCCGACCGCGTGGCCGTGGGCCTGGAGCCGGCCTGCGTGAAGACCTGTCCGACCGGGGCGATCGTCTTCGGCAGCAAGGAGGAGATGAAGGTGCATGCCGACGAACGTATCGTCGACCTCAAGTCCCGTGGCTACGACAACGCCGGGCTCTACGACCCGGACGGCGTCGGCGGCACCCACGTGATGTACGTGCTGCACCACGCCGACACCCCGCGCCTGTACGCCGGCCTGCCGGACCAGCCGGTGATCAGCCCGCTGGTGGGGCTGTGGAAGGGCATCAGTAAACCGCTGGCGCTGCTGGCCATGGGGGCGGCGGTGCTGGCCGGGTTCTTCCACTATGTGCGTGTCGGCCCGCAGCGGGTGGAGGAGGATGAACACCCCACGCCAACCGATACCAGCGTGCACCAGGTGGACCCTGCGGTCCACGTCTATGACCCGGGCAAGCCCGGCGGTCAAGGGGAGCAGCGGCCATGAGAGACGACAAGCCCATCCTGCGCTACAGCGCCAACGAGCGCACCAACCACTGGATCGTTGCGATCCTGTTCGTCATGGCCGGCCTTTCCGGGCTGGCGCTGTTTCATCCGGCGCTGTTCTGGCTCAGCCACCTGTTCGGTGGTGGCCCGTGGACGCGCATCCTGCACCCGTTCCTGGGCGTGGCGATGTTCGTGTTTTTCCTCGGCCTGGTGCTGCGTTTCTGGCGCGCCAACTCCATCACCGCCAACGATCGCCTGTGGTTGCGCCGTATCGACCGGGTGATGCGCAACGAAGAAGAGGGCGTGCCGCCGATTGGCAAGTACAACGCCGGGCAGAAGCTGCTGTTCTGGACCCTGCTGCTGTGCATGCTGGTGCTGCTGGTGAGCGGCGTGGTGATCTGGCGTGCCTACTTCAGCGAGTTCTTTGGTATCGGCGCCATTCGCCTGGCCAGCCTGCTGCACGCGTTGGCGGCCTTCGTGCTGGTGCTGAGCATCATCGTGCACATCTACGCGGGGATCTGGATCAAGGGCTCGGTTGGCGCCATGCTGCATGGCTGGGTCAGCCGCGCCTGGGCACGCAAGCACCATGAACTGTGGTACCGCGACGTGACCGGCGACAAGTCGCCGCCGCGTCATGGTGGAAAAGAAGGATGAACGCTTGAGCACGATACTCGAACCTGGGCAGATCGAAGCCTCGGCGGTGACGCCGCCGTTCCTGCACCTGCCCCCCGCCAACCTGTTCGAACTGCGCGCTGCGCGGCTGGAGCGGCTTGCCGAGGGCCATGCGTTGGGTGACTACCTGCACTTGGTCGCCCAGCTTTGCCAGCTACAGCAACGCCTGCTCGATCACCCTCCCAGTGGCCTGCCGGTGGCCGAGGCCCGCCAGCGCTTGTGCCTTGACCACGGCTTGCCGCCCCTGGCCGCTGACAGCCTGGTGCGCGAGGGTGCCTGGCTGGCCTGGTTGCAGGCGTTGATAGACGCATTGCAAGCCCCGGAGGCGGGGCCGTTGGCGCAGGCACTTCGAACGCTGCGCGAGAGCGATGAAACCCAGCGCAAAGGCTGGGGCATCGCCCTGCTCGGTGGCCAGTACGATGCCGTGCCAGCGGCGCTGGTGCCGTTCATTGGCGCAGCCCTGCAAGCGGCGTGGTCCAGCTGGCTGCTGGCGCTGCCGCCGACGGAACTCAAGCCTGCTGGCAGCCTGGGTCAATGCCCGGCGTGCGGCTCGCCGGCCATGGCTGGACTGGTGCGCAACCGGGGCAAGCACAATGGGCTGCGCTACCTGGCCTGCTCGCTGTGCGCCTGCGAGTGGCATGTGGTGCGGGTCAAGTGCGTGTACTGCGAGTCGAGCAAGGACCTGCGCTACACCAGCCTGGAAGACGACCGGCACGCACCGGGCAAGGCGCCGCTGCGAGCCGAGTGCTGCCCGGGGTGCAACACCTACCTCAAGCATTGCTACCTGGAGAACGACACCGCAGCGGACGCATTGGCCGATGATTTGGCCAGCCTGGCGCTGGATATCCGCCTGGACGACGAAGGCTTCCAGCGTCTGGCGCCGAACCTGCTGCTGGCGCCGGGTTGACGGGCGCCGTCTACACTCCATCACCGAGTCGCCCTCTTCGCGGGTAAACCCGCTCCCACAGGTACCCCACTGCTTTCGAGAACAGTGGGGTACCTGTGGGAGCGGGTTTACCCGCGAAAGGGCCATCACAGACACCGGATCAGTCGAAGGTCGTACCGCATGTCTTCAAGCCTCCCCAGCCAAGCCCCACGTCTGCCCTCCATCGATACCCTGCTACGCCACCCCGCCGGCCTTCCGCTGATCGACCGCCATGGCCGCGAAGCCACCCTGGCCGCCCTGCGCCAGTTGCTCGACGAGCTGCGCGAACCCGCGCGCCTCGGCCAACTGGGCAGCGCCGAACTGGCTGCCGAAGTGCTTCTGGGCCGCGCTGGCGAACGCCTGGCCAACCAGCAGAAAAGCCAGGTACGCCGCGTCTTCAACCTTACCGGCACCGTGCTGCACACCAATCTCGGCCGCGCCTTGCTGCCGGAAGAGGCGGTGCAGGCGATGGAAACCGCTGCGCGTTACCCGCTCAACCTTGAGTTCGACCTGGCCACCGGCAAGCGCGGTGACCGCGACGACTTGATCGAAGGCCTGATTCGCGAGCTGACCGGCGCCGAGGCGGTCACCGTGGTCAACAACAACGCCGCTGCCGTATTACTGGCGCTGAACAGCCTGGGCGCTCGCAAGGAAGGCGTCATCTCCAGGGGCGAGCTGATCGAGATCGGCGGCGCCTTCCGCATTCCCGACATCATGGCCCGCGCCGGTGTGCGCCTGCACGAGATCGGCACCACCAACCGCACCCACGCCCGCGACTACGAAATAGCGATCAACCCGCGCACCGGCCTGCTGATGCGCGTGCATTGCAGCAACTACAGCATCCAGGGCTTCACCACCCAGGTGCCTACTGCCGAGCTTGCGCAGATCGCCCAGCGCCATGGCCTGCCATTGCTCGAAGACCTGGGCAGCGGCAGCCTGCTCGACCTGACCCGCTGGGGCCTGCCCGCCGAGCCCACGGTACGCCAGGCGCTGGCCGATGGCGCCGACATCGTCACCTTCAGCGGCGACAAGCTGCTTGGTGGTCCGCAGGCCGGGATCATCGTCGGGCGCAAGGACTTGATCGCCAGGATCAAGAAGAACCCACTCAAGCGCGCCCTGCGCGTCGACAAGATCACCCTGGCTGCCCTGGAGGCGGTGCTGGCGCTGTACCGCAACCCGGACCGCCTGGCCGAACGCCTGCCCAGCTTGCGCCTGCTCACTCGGCCCCAGGCCGATATCGCCACCCAGGCCGAGCGTCTGGCGCCGGAGCTGGCTGCGCGTCTGGGCGAGCAGTGGGCAGTTTCGGTAGAGCAGGCCCTGGGCATGATCGGCAGCGGTAGCCAGCCGGTGGCGCGCCTGCCCAGCGCTGCGTTGTGCCTGCGCCCGTTGGTCTCGAAAAAGCTGCGTGGGCGCAGCCTGCGGGTGCTGGAGCGCGCACTGCGCGAGCTGCCTGTGCCGGTGCTGGGGCGTATCGACGACGATGCCCTGTGGCTCGACCTGCGCCAGCTCGACGACGAGGCTGGCTGGCTGGCGCAACTGCCGGCCCTGCGGCTGGGGCCCGTGCAGTGATCGTCGGCACCGCCGGGCATATCGACCATGGCAAGACCGCGCTGCTCCAGGCCCTGACCGGCCAGGCCGGGGACCAGCGCCAGGAAGAGCGCGCGCGGGGCATGACCATCGACCTCGGCTACCGCTATGCGGCCCTGGCCGACGGTGCGCCGCTGACCGGCTTCATCGATGTACCGGGGCATGAGCGCTTTATCCACAACATGCTCGCTGGCGCCCACGGCATCGACCTGGTGCTGTTGGTGGTGGCTGCCGACGACGGGGTGATGCCACAGACCCGCGAGCACCTGGCGATCATTGAGCTGCTGGGTATCCCCCAGGCCCTCGTGGCGATCAGCAAATGCGACCGGGTGGAGGCGGGGCGAGTGATCGAGGTCCAGGCGCAAGTGGCGCAGTTGCTGGCGCCGGGGCCTTATGCCGAGGCTCGGCAGTTCGCGTTGTCCAGCGTCACCGGCGAGGGTGTCGATGCCCTGCGGGGCGCGTTGCTCGAGGCGGCGGCGCAGCGACGGCAGCGCAGTGCGCACGGCGGCTTTCGCCTGGCGATAGACCGCGCGTTCGCGGTGCCGGGCGCCGGCGTGGTGGTGACCGGGACCGCGCTGGCAGGCCGGGTCACGGCAGGCGACACATTGCTGCTGGGCAAGGCCGGAAAGCCGGTGCGTGTGCGCGGCCTGCATGCGCAGAACCAGCCAGCGCTGGTGGCCGAGGCCGGACAACGCGTTGCGTTGAACATCAGTGCCGAGCGTCTGGCCGTCGAGCAGGTTCGCCGTGGCGATTGGCTGCTGCCGCAATGGCTGCACGCGCCGAGCACACGGGTGGATATCGAGCTGGCGTTGCTGCCTGGCGAGGCGCGGGCGTTCGAACACTTCAGCGCCGTCCACGTGCACCTTGGTACCCAGGATGTCACTGCCAGGGTCGCGCTGCTCGAAGGCGAGACGCTGGAGGCGGGCCAGCGCATGTTCGCCCAGTTGCTGCTCAACGCACCTTTGCAGGCGGTGCATGGCGACAGGCTGGTGCTACGCGACCAACGCGCCCAGCGCACCCTTGGCGGCGGCCGCGTGCTCGACCCGTTCGCGCCCAGCCGCCAGCGCCGAAGCGAGGCCCGCCTGGGGCAGTTGCAGGTGCTACGCGATGCCACAAGCCTGGAGCAGGGCCTGTCGGCCTTGCTGCAAACTGCCCCGGCCGGGCTCGACCCGCAGCGTCTGGAACGGCAGTTCAACCGGCTGCGGGAAACCTGGCAATTGCCGGAGGACGTGCAGGTCATCGCGACCCGCCAAGGGCAGTTGCTGTTCGCCCGCGCGCAATGGCGGGCGCTGAAGGCGCAAGTGCTGGCGCAGCTGGCCCAGTTCCATCTGCAGGAGCCCGACCAGCTTGGCCCGGACCGCGACCGCCTGCGCAGGTTCTGCGCCTTGCCGCTGGAGCGGCCAGCGTTCGTCAGCCTGCTGGATGAAGCACTTGCCGAGGGTGCCATCGCCAGCAGTGGCCCCTGGCTGCACCTGCCCGATCACAACGTGCAGTTGAGCGAGGCCGATGCAGCGCTGTGGGCGCGCCTGCAACCGCGCCTGCTGGCAGGCGCGTTCGACCCGCCCTGGGTGCGAACCCTGGCCGGCGAAGAGCAGGTGGAGGAAAGCGAGGTGCGCCTATTGCTGCGCAAGCTGGCGCGGCTGGGTGTGCTGCACCAGGTGGTGCGGGACTTGTTCTATCACCAGGATACGATCCAGCGCATGGCCGAGTTGCTGTTGCAGCAATCAGTCGATACCCCGATAGTGCAGGTGGCTGCATTTCGCGATATGTTGGGCATCGGTCGCAAGCGCAGCGTACAGATACTGGAGTACTTCGACCGCCTCGGCCTTACCCGCAGGGTGGCCGACCAACGTTACATCCGCGCCGACAGCGCGCTGGCCCAGCAGGCCAGTCCCTGAGTTCAAGGAAGGCAATCGCGCCCGGTGGCGCGGCCGGGCTTCAAACCCGGTTGGGGACGGCAGCCGTTCCCGGGCAGGTTCGACTCCCGCTGCCTTCCGCCAATTTCGTTTCGACGCCTCGAACGCATTCGCGCCGAACCGCCGCGAATGCGTACGACCAGGCGAAACGCTTAGGCGCGCTCACCACACAGGTCCAGCGCGAACCAATGTTCGGCCGTCTGAACATCGAGCCCGGCACCCAGCAGCGCGAACAACTTGCCCAGCGCCGCCTCGCGCGTCATTCCGCCTGCGCTGACCAGCCCGGTATCGCGCAGCTTGCTGCCGGCGGCATAGGTGTCGAACACTACCGAGCCTTCGGGGCACTGGCTGATCGCAACGATCATCACCCCGCTGCGGCGCGCCTCATGCAGCACATCCAGGAGCGCTTCGTCATCCGAAGGCCCGGTTCCGCTGCCATAGCACTCCAGCACCAGGCCCTGCACGCCGGTGCCTAGCAGCCCCTGTACGTGCCCGGCACCCAGGCCCGGGAATACTGGCAACACCGCCAGGTCGACCGGCTTGCGCGGATGGTGGTAATCGAGGTCGGCGGGAATCGCGCTGGCGCGTTCGCCCTCGCGGTGGCGGGCCGGGGCGGTGAAGGCGTCGAATGCTTCGCTGCGCAGCTTCGAGGCGCGGCAGCCGTGCAACAGCTGGCCATGGAAGTACAGCTGCACGCCCGCTGGCAGGCCGCTTTCGAACAGCGCCAGGGCGCCGCAGAGGTTGTCCCAGGCGTCGCTGCCCGGGGCTCCTGCCGGTAGCATCGAGCCGGTCAGCAGCACCGGCACCGGCAGCGCCAGCAGCAGGAACGACAATGCCGCCGCGCTGTAGGCCAGGGTGTCGGTGCCGTGCAGCACCAGCACGCCGTCATGGCCGTCACGCTCTACCGCTTCGACGATGGCATCACGCATGGCCAGCCAGTTGGCTTGCTGCATGTTGGCGCTGTCGAGCAGGGGGGTCAGTTCTCGCAGAGTCCATTGCAGTTGTGGGGCATCCGGGCGCTGGGCCAGGTGTTCACGCATCCGTGCGTCGAAGCCGCCGGCGGGGGCCAGGCCTGCAGGGGTCTGCAGCATGCCGATGGTGCCGCCGGTATAGAGGACGAGAAGGTTCTGCACTGCACCCATGGAAAGGTTCCGTTGCGAGGAGCGAGGAGGAGGGCAGCCGCCCGCGGACGGGGCGGCTTAAACGGGGCAGGGTATCAGCGCTGGTGCTGGAGTTCGCCAGTCATTTTGTCAGCGGCTGTTTCAGCTTGCGCTGGGGTCGGCCAGGCGGCGCGGTCCAGGTCCAGGTCGGCGAACTTGCTGGCGTCGAACACCGGCTGCTTGATGCCGGCCTTGCGCTGCTGGTCGTAGTCGCGCATCACCCGCAGGCCGATGTTGAACAGCAGGGCCAGGGCGATCAGGTTGACGAACGCCAGGCAGGTCATGGTGATGTCGGCAAAGGCGAACACGGTCGAGAGGTCTTGCATCGAACCCCATACCACCAGGGCCAGCACCAGGCCACGGAAGGTCATCAGTGCCGCGCGGTTGCGGGTCATGAACTGCAGGCTGTTCTCGCCCAAGTAGTAGTTGTAGAGGATGCAGGTGAAGACGAACAGCGACAGCGCGACGCTGACGAATATCCGGCCCCAGTCACCGACCACTGCCGCCAGCGAGTTCTGGGTCAGGACGATGCCGTCACCTTCGAAGCCCGGGGTGTAGAAGCCCGACAGCAGGATCAGCAACGCGGTGCAGGTGCAGATAACGAAGGTGTCGAGGAACACGCTGAACGCCTGCACCACGCCTTGTGCACCCGGGTGCTTCACGGCGGCAACGGCGGCTACGTTCGGCGCACTGCCCAGGCCCGCTTCGTTGGCGAATACGCCGCGCTTCACGCCCATGACGATGGCGCTGCCGAGCAGGCCGGCGAAGGCCGGGTCGAGGCCGAAGGCGCTTTTGAAGATGGTTTCCAGCATGGCCGGTACATGGTCGATCTGGGTACCGATCACATACAGGGTCACGCCGATGTAGGCCAGGGTCTTGATCGGTACCAGCAGGTCGGACACTGCCGCGATGCGCTTGATGCCGCCGATGAAGGTGATGGCCAGCAGCACCGCCAGGACGATACCGGTGTGTTTCGGATCGAAGGCGAAGGCGTTCTGCAGCGAGTGGGTCACGGTGTACGACTGCAGGCCGATGAAGGCGAAGCCGTAGGTGACCAGCAGCAGGATCGAGAACACGATCGCCATGCTTTTCAGCTTCAGGCCGTGCTGGATGTAGTACGCCGGGCCACCGCGGTACAGGCCATCGCCATCGGCGCGCTTGTAGACCTGGGCCAGGGTGCACTCGAAGAAGCTGCTGGACATGCCCACCAGTGCAGTGACCCACATCCAGAACACCGCGCCTGGGCCGCCGAGGGTAACGGCGATACCGACGCCGGCGATATTACCTGCACCGACCCGGCCGGCCAGGCTCAGCATCAGCGCCTGGAACGAGCTCAGCTGGCCTGCCTGGCCGCGAAGCGATTCCTTGAACACACCGAACATATGGCCAAAGTGGCGGAACTGGACGAACCGCGAGCGGAGGGTGAAATAACCGCCGAGTCCGACGATCAGCACGATGAGCAGTTTCCCGGAAAGGAAATCGTTGAGGGCTTCAAGCATTGAAAAATGACCTCGATTCTTATTCTTCGTGTGGAATGACCAGCGGTATTACAGGCGCACCGCTGCCGTTTGCGCGCATGTTTGGCCATGACACCAAAGGTTACAATTTCGCGTCTTGCTCTATTTTGGTGCGACTTGATGCTAGAATGGCGTCACTCGCATCATCTGGAACGCTTTTTCATGGCCGATCATTTCGCCGCCAACCTCAAGCTCGCTTGTAGCCACTACCGCTCTATCTCGGAGGTCTGCCGGCAGCTGTCGATCAACCGGGCGCAGTTCAACCGCTATTTGAACGGGCAGAGCCGGCCGACGGCCTATAACCTCAAGCGCATCGGCGATTTCTTCGGGGTCGAGGATTTCGAGCTGGCCGCACCACCGGAACAGTTCGCCCGCCTGATCGGCGCACGTAATCCGACGGCGCCGGCCAGCCCCCAGTGCGACCCGATCAGCGAATTGTTCAAGCCCCTGCATGCGCAGAGCGGCAACCTGTCGCGCTACTGCGGGTACTACTTCGAATATTCCAACTGCATGTCGGTACCAGGGGCGATCCTGGTGTCGCTGGTGCATCTGTGGGAAGAGCGCGGCAGCTTCCTGTTCGAGCGTCAGGAGCGCCAGGAGCGCAGCACCGCCACCAACCAGGGTGGCGAAGTTCGCTGTCGCTACCTGGGCGCGGCGTTCCAGTTGCAGGATCGGGTGTTCCTGATCGACTACGAGTCGCTGACTTTCAACGAAATGAGCCAGACCATCCTCATCCCCAGCTTCAAGAGCCGTATCAGCCGCCTGAACGGCCTGAAGACCGGTGTTTCCAGCGGCGACCGGCGCAACCCGGCCTGCACCCGGGTGGTGTGGGAATACCTGGGCGAGGAGATCAACCGCATCAACGCCTACCGCCAGGTCAAGCTGTACCGTCCGGACGACCCGCGTATCGATGACGACGTGCGTGACCGCCTGAGTGTCGGCCCGCTGAGCAACGGCCTGTTCGAGATCGAATAGCGTCGCTCAGCGCTGCTCTAGAATGAACCCTGCCACGGTCTCGGCCACCTGGTCTGCCACCTCGGGTGCATCGCGCAGGTGCGCGGCAATGCCATGGTCGCAGTCGGTGAGCATCAGGCACTCCACATGCGGCGCGGGTACAGAGCGCAACAGCGCATGGGTGACTTCTTCGGGGATCGGGCTGTAGCGTTGCACGCCAGCCAGCCAACGGGTGCCTGCCGAGGTCCCGGCGCCTTGACCGTAGGCCTTGGAGTTCAGCCCGTCGTATTCACCGATCACCAGCAGCACCCGCCCCGGGAACTGGCGCAGGAAGGCATAGCTGTCGCACTCCAGGAAGCCAAAGGGCTTGCGAATCGCAGCGGTGAATGCCGGGCCGAAGGGTTGGTCGTGGGCCGTATCGGGGTAGACCGCCGGGCAGATCAGCACCAGCGTATCGACCGTCGGCAGCTGCGCCGCCAGCTTCAGTGCGATGGCGCCGCCCAGGCTGTGGCCGACCAGGGTGGTGCAGCGCGATGCGACGTGCTGGTGGAAGCGCAGCGCTTCCTGCAGGTTGATGGCCAGCGTGGGCGCTGGCGCACCGGGCTCGCTGGCCCGGCTGTGCCCCGACAGGTTGGCGCAGAGCGAGCCGATGCCTTGCTGCTGCAAGCGGTAGAGCAGAGGGTTCAGGCGGGTGAAGTCGGAGCGTGCGCCACCGACCACGAACAGCGGCGGCGCTCGCTCGATGTCCGGTACCAGCAGCCGGGCCTGCTGCTGGTAGCCCTCGAACCGTTCAGTGACGAAGCGTTCTACGCCCGGGGCCGGTTCATCGTACTGCCAGGTGTCGCGTTGCGGGGTCGTGATCGCGAAGTCCATTGCGCCTCTTCAAAGAAACTGATGCTGCAGCCACTCGCCGAGCGGGTTGCCTGCACCCAGCAACAGCTTCAGCGCCATCACGCAGCACACGCATACCAGCAACGGCTTGATCAACCTGGGGCCGAAGCGCACTGCACAGCGCGCGCCCAGCTGCGCGCCGATGAACGCAGCGGCGGCCATCGCCAGGGCCAGGGGCCAGATGATCGCCCCGCTCAGCGAGAATACCGACAGCGCACCGAGGTTGCACGCAGCGTTGAGCAGCTTGCTGTTGCACAGCGCGCGCAATAGGTGCTGGCCCAGCAGGATCACGCAGGCGAGCATGAAGAACGAGCCCACGCCAGGGCCGAATACCCCGTCGTAGAAGCCGATCAACGGCGCAGCGGTGAGGCAGAACACACCGGTGGATATCTTCGCCTTGCGCTGGTGGTCATCCGGCTTTGGGCTGAAGGCGAAGTAGGCAGCTACCAGTATCAGCAGCACCGGTACACAGGCCTGCAACCATTCCTTGGGCACCAGGCTCACCGACAACGCCCCCAGTGCGCCGCCGGTGAATGCCATGGCGGCCATCGGCAGGCCGCTTTTCCAGTCGATCATGCCCTTGCGCGCGAACGCCACGGTCGCCGACACCGTCGCCGAGGCGGCCTGGAACTTGTTGGTCGCGATCGCCGCCAGCGGGTCGATACCGGCCACGAACAGCACCGGCAGGGTGATCAGGCCGCCGCCCCCGGCAATCGCATCGAAAAAGCCAGCCATCAGCGCGACCGAGGCCAGGGTTAGCAGCAGAGTGATATCAATTTCCATGGACGTTTTCCTTGGGCTCAACCGCGTACCAGCAGTGGGTCTTCGCAGATCACCACCGGCTGGGCAAAAGGGGAATAACCGAACAGACGCACCAGCAGGCGGCGGTTGTCCTTGACGATGTCGCGGCCGTGCAAGGCGCGGCAGTTGTTGATCACCAGCGCGGTGTCCGGTTGCAGCAGAAATGGCAGCGCTTGGGCCTGTGCAACGGCTTCCTGGAAGGCATCGAAAGCGTCGGTGGCGGCTTGGCTGGCATGGTCGTTGACCGAGAAACGGTAGGAGTTGTAGCGCAGGGCAAAGCCGCCGTTGGCGTCGAACTGCAGCAGCGAGGTGGCTTGCTCGGGTTCGCCCAGGCCGGCAACGAAGCAATCGCTGCGGGTGAAGTCGAACGACGCCGAGGTCAGTGCCAGGGCTTGCAGGCCGTTCAGCCGTTCGATCGCGCCGCGCATGGGGATCACATACGTCGGCTCGTTGGCCGGGTTCCATCGGGCGCTGAGTATCAGCGCGCTAGGTGCCGGGGAGTGTTCGTTCGCAGCCACCACCGAACAGTTGTAGGGCGCCTCGGTGTGCGGCCCGAGGCGCAGGCCTGCGTGGGAACTGAGTTCTATCCGTGCGCCTTGGGTTTCGTCGGGGCGCGGCGTGCTGCCGCCGCCTTTGAAGTTGCCGACCAGGCGCACCTGCTTGCCCTCGTTGTCGATATCGAAGGCAAAGGCCCGGTAGCTCATCAGCTCTAACAGCAGCTGGTTACGTGCAGCGAGGTACAGGCAGCGGGCATCGTCTTCGAGGGCCGACAGTGCCGGGAGCTGCTCGGGCGCGGGGTCTTCGCCAGGGCAGGTCATGTCGGTGTACATCAAGGCAGCCAGCTCCCCGCTAGCGAAACGCCGCAGGGTTTCACGTTGTTGGGGGGCGAGGGTGAGGGCTAGCTGTTGCGCGTGCTTGCGGGCCAGTTGCGCTGCCCCGGCGGCTTGCGGGCCTCCGAGTTGGGCGAGCGATTGGCTGGCGATGGACAACGCCTGAGCCTGTATCTGAGTAAAACTCAGGTACGCAACTTCTGAATCCTGCATGGGAAACTTTCCTTGTTATTGTTGTGCTTGGCAGTCCTTGCCGGTCGGGTGCCACAGGGGCTGTTCGCCGACAAAGTGGTCGGGCGGGTATTGAAATGGATGAATACCTGGTTTGCGTAGTCAGCCGATTCCGCGCGGATTATAGGGCGTTTCCGGGATGTCCCAAAAGGGCCTCGAAAAACTTCAAAACGGTGAAGGGCGCCCATTCCTGCCCCAGGTTGGACTTCCCTGGGCGGAAACCGCAAAATGCCACTTTTCCATCAATCGATCTGAGCGGACCTGCTGACTCTATGCGTATGCGCCTGATGCTGTTGGGTGGTGGCAATGCCCTTGGGCAAGCGCTGATTCGTCTCGGGGCTGAAGAAGACATCGCGTTCCTGGCGCCGCGCCCGCCGGAAAACGGCTGGGATGCGGCAAGCCTCACGCTATTGCTCGACGAACAGCGCCCCGATGCGCTGGTCAACCTGGCTTATTACTTCGACTGGTTCCAGGCCGAGTCGGTCAGCGAGTCGCGCCTGGCCCAGCAGGAACGGGCAGTGGAGCGGCTCGCCGAGCTGTGCCAGCACCACCAGATCACCCTGGTGCAACCCTCCAGCTACCGGGTGTTCGACGGCTCGCGGGCGACGGCCTACAGCGAGAAGGACGAGCCGGTGCCACTCGGCCAGCGTGGCCAGGCGCTGTGGCGCATCGAGCAGAGCGTGCGCGCCACCTGCCCGCACCATGTGCTGCTGCGTTTCGGCTGGCTGCTCGACGAGAGCATCGACGGTGTGCTCGGGCGTTTCCTGACTCGCGCCGAGCAGCCCCAGGAACTGCTGCTGGCCGATGATCGGCGCGGCAACCCGACACCGGTGGACGACGCTGCGCGGGTGATCCTCTCGGTGCTCAAACAGCTCGATTGCACGGCGCCACTGTGGGGCACCTACCACTACGCCGGCAACGAGGCGACCACGCCACTGGCGCTGGGGCAGGCTATCCTTTCCGAGGCCGCCCAGTGGCACAAGCTGGCCGTGCAGGCCCCCACCGCCCAGGCCCACGCTGCGCGCCCGGACGCAAGCGAAGAACCGCAGCATGCGGTGCTGGCCTGCAAGAAAATCCTTCACACCTTCGGTATCAAGCCACGCGCCTGGCGTGCTGGCTTGCCCCCTCTACTGGATCGGTTTTATCGCCATGGCTGATGCCCCCATCCTGATTACCGGCGGTGCCGGCTTCATCGGTTCCCACCTGTGCGATGCGTTGCTGGACAAAGGCTACAGGGTGCGAGTGCTCGACGACCTCTCCACCGGCAAACGCAGCAACCTGCGCCTCGACCACCCCGGCTTGCAACTGATCGAAGGCGACGTCGCCGACTCGGCACTGGTGGCCCGGGCCGTCGAGGGTTGCGCGGCGGTGGTGCACCTGGCGGCGGTCGCCTCGGTACAGGCTTCGGTCGAAGACCCGGTCAAGACCCACCAGAGCAACTTCATCGGCACCCTCAATGTTTGCGAGGCCATGCGCCTCAACGGCGTGCGCCGTGTGCTGTACGCCTCCAGCGCGGCGGTATACGGCAACAACGGCGAAGGCCATTCGATCTCCGAGGACACGCCCAAGGCGCCGTTGACGCCTTATGCGTCCGACAAGCTGGCCAGCGAGCACTACCTGGACTTCTACCGTCGCCAGCACGGCCTGGAGCCGGCGGTGTTCCGCTTCTTCAACATCTTCGGCCCACGCCAGGACCCCTCCTCGCCGTACTCCGGGGTCATCAGCATCTTCTGCGAGCGCGCCGTCCAGGGCGTGCCGATCACGGTGTTCGGCGATGGCGAGCAGACCCGCGACTTCCTCTATGTCGGCGACTTGGTCAAGGTGATGGTGCAGGCACTGGAGTTGGCGCAGGTCGAGGAAGGGGCGGTGAACATTGGCCTGAACCAGGCCACTTCGCTGAACCAGTTGCTGACGGCGCTGGGCGAAGTGGTCGGCAGCCTGCCGGCGGTCAGCCACGGGCCGGCGCGTTCGGGCGATATCCGCCATTCGCGGGCGGACAACTCGCGCCTGCTGGCGCGCTTCGACTTCCCCGAGCCGACCTCGATGGTCGAGGGGCTGGCGAAATTGCTGGGCAAGGCTTGATCTTCAGGCTTGTCTACACAAAAAACGCCGCTCGTGAGAGCGGCGTTTTTTTTGCGGCAGCGGCGGGGGGCTTCAGAACTTGTAGCCGATCCCGACCATGTAGACCCACGGGTCCACATCCACGTCGACCTTGGTCTTGCCCACGCCCAGTGCGGTCGGGCCGTTGATGGTGGCCTTGGTGTCGATGTCCATGTACCAGACCGCGGCGTTCACCAGCAGGTTGTCGGTGATCATGTAGTCCATGCCCAACTGGCCGGCGAAGCCGATCGAGTCTTGCACCTTCATGTTGCTGAAGCCCTGCTGCTTGCGGTTCCCGGTCAGGTCTTCATCGAAGAACAGGGTGTAGTTGATACCGACACCAGCGTAGGGCTGGAACTTCGAGCCGGCATCCAGCGGGTAGTATTGCAGCGACAGGGTCGGAGGCAGTTGCTTGACGTCCGCCAGCTTGCCGTCGAGGCCTGCGCCCAGGCCTTTCACACCGACTTCGTGCTTGAACGGTGTGGCGGCCAACAGCTCGATGCCGACGTGGTCGGTGAGCATGTAGGCGAAGGTCAGGCCCAGCTGGGTGTCGCTGGTCAAGGTGGCCTTGGTGCCCGAGACCTTGGCGCCGTCGAGCCTAAGGTCGCCGCTGTTCTCGTTCGGCGCGGTGGTGATGGCGCCGGAGCGGACGATGAAGTCACCGGCCTTGTGGGCGTGAGCGACGGGGGCTGCCAGCGCGAGGGCAATGAGTGAGGCGCTGAGCAAGGTCTTGTTCATGGAAGCTCCCAAAGGACGTGTGTAAGTGAGTAGTCCAATGGTAAGCAACCGCTTAAACAGAAGGTTTGACCCAGCTCAAGCCACCCTGGATCAAGCCTTGATCTGGCTCAAAAAACGGCCAGCTACCTATTGCAGTTCATAGGCGTAGATTTTCTCGGCTTCCATTTGGTAACCGGCATCCGCCAGCTCGCTGCGGGTAGCCTTTACCTGCATGCGGCCTTCGATCCAATAAGGCTGGTAAAGGTCGTCGACGCGCACGCCCATCTCGCTGACGATATGCACGATCTGGTTCGCCGGTGGCGGGGGCACGTGAATGCAGGCGCCGTAGTACGGCACCAGCAGGAATTCGGTTGTGCGGCCCTCTTCGCTAACCTCCAGCGGCACGATGTAGCCGGGTAGCTTCACCTGCTGCCCGTCCAGCGCCTTGACCACCGGGGCATCGGGGCCCGGCTGGCGCGCCGCCGGGGCAGACTCGGCGGCCAGGGCATCGCTCAGCGAACTGCCCATCTGCGACAGGTCGTGCAGGGGCGTCAACTGCGGCGGGATCACCGGCGCGCCTTCGGGGATCAGCGCCGGCCAGTCCAGTTCCCTTGGCTCACTGGCCCATGCCGGGATGATCAGCACCAGCAGGAGCAGCAGAAGTATCTGCAGCGCTCTGTGCGAGGGCGCGGTGTTGTTTTCGAGCTGGCTGAACATGAACAGGTCTCAAAGATGGATCGACAGGCCATCGGCCAACGACTGCCGGTAGGCGCGCCAGGCCGGCACGCTGCCCATCAGCAGTGCTGCGCCGAGGATAACAGCCAGCAGCGTCCATTCGTGCGCGCTGGGTAGGGCCAACGGCAGGTATAGCCCATAGTTGGCCTGCACATAGCCCTGGGCCAGGGCTATGCCGGCATACAAAAGGCCCAGCCCGGCCGCGATGCCGCTCAGCGCCAGGGCCAGGGCTTCGAGCACCAAGAGCCCAGCGATATGCCAGGGACGCGCACCGACCGAGCGCAGGATGGCCATTTCCCGGCGGCGTTCGTTGAGGCTGGTGAGGATCGCCGTGAGCATGCCGATCAACCCGGTCAGCACCACGAACAGCGACACCACGAACAGCGCCTGCTCCGCAGTGCCCATCAGGCTCCACAGCTCTTGCAAAGCCACCCCCGGAAGGATCGCCAGCAGCGGCTCGCCGCGGTATTCGTTGATTTCCCGCTGCAGGCTGAAGGTGGCGATCTTGCTGTTCAGACCGAGCAGGAAGGCGGTGATCGCGGTCGGTTGCAGGTCCATGCCACGTGCCTGCTCGGCACTGATGCGCCCTGCGCCGCGGGCGGGTACGCCATTGTGCCAATCGACATGGATCGCCTCCATGCCCGCCAGGCTGATGTGCAGGGTGCGATCCACCGGGGTGCCGGTGCGTTGCAGTATGCCGACTACGGTGAAGGGCTTGTCGTCGTGCTTGACCAGGCTGATGGCGGCTACGCCATGGGCCAGCACCAGCGTGTCGCCGAGCTTGTAGTGCAACGCCTCGGCCACTTCGGCGCCGAGTACCACTTCGAACGGATCGTCGGCGAAGGGGCGGCCCTGGCTCAGTTGCAGGTTCTGTCGACGGCCGTACTGGTAGTGGCTGAAGTAGTCGTCGGTGGTGCCCATCACCCGGTAGCCGCGGTGCGAGTCGCCCAAGGAAATGGGAATGGCCCATTTCACTCGGGGGTCCTGGGCGTAGTGCTGGTAGCTGTCCCAGCGGATGTTGTTGGTGGCGTTGCCGATGCGAAACACCGAGTACAGCAACAGGTTCACCGAGCCTGAGCGCGCGCCGACGATCAGGTCGGTGCCACTGAGGGTGCTGGCGAAGCTGGCGCGGGCCTCGGTGCGTACGCGCTCCACAGCCAGTAGCAGGCACACCGACAAGGCGATGGCGAAGGCGGTGAGGAAGGCGGTGAAACGACGGTTGGCCAGGCTGGCCAAGGCAAGGCGAAGCAGGTACATCAGGCCTCCCGGGGCTTGGCGGCGCGGTTGAGCTCGGCCAGGGACAGGTGACGGTCGAACAGTGGCGCCAGGCTCTGGTCGTGGCTGACGAACAGCAGGCTGGAACCGGCGGCGCGGCATTCATCGAACAATAGGCGAATGAACGCCTCGCGGGTATCGGCGTCGAGCGCCGAGGTGGGCTCGTCGGCAATCACCAGTTCCGGTTGGCCGATCAGTGCGCGGGCCGCGGCGACACGCTGTTGCTGGCCGATCGACAGGTTGCCTGCGCGCTGCGCGAGCAGCGCCGGGTCGTCCAGGCCCAGGTGGGCGAGCAGTTGCACTGCGCCCTGGTCGATGCTGCCGTGGCGTTGCACGGCACGTTCGGCGCGGGTCTTCGAGAAGCGGCAGGGCAGCTCGACGTTTTCCCGCACGCTGAGGAACGGCAGCAGGTTGAACTGCTGGAAGATGTAGCCGGTGTGGTCGACCCGGAAGCGGTCGCGGGCGCCCTGGCCCAGCTGGGCCAAATCCTGCCCCAGCAGGCGAATGCCGCCCTGGCCTGGGCGGTTCACCCCGCCCAGCAGGCCGAGCAGGGTGGTCTTGCCGCTGCCGCTGGGGCCTTTGAGGAACAGCGCCTCGCCCGCCTCCAGGCGGAATGCGGGGATGTCCAGCAGCGGCGCCTGGCCTGGCCAGGCGAACGCCAGGTCATGCAACTCGATCAGCGGCTGACTCATTTCAGAAACCGACCACGGCCTTGGATGGCGTGATTTCCAGGCCTTTCTGGCCATTCGGGCCAATCAACTGCACGTTGATCTTCTGGGTTTGCGGGAAGGCCTTGAACAGCGGTGCCAGATCGACCTGGGTAAGCTTGCCAGGGGTGGCGCAGGCCAGCTGGTAATGGGCGTGTATTTCGCTGTGGCCATGTTCATGGTCATGGTCATGGTCGCCATCGTCGTCCTTGGCCGAGGGTTGGTCGCCGAACAGCGGGCTCTCCAGTTCCTGGTTTTCTTCCTGGCAGCCTGCCGCGGTGGCCAGGCCGAACAACTTCAGGGGCTCTTCCAGTTGCTTGCGGGCGGCGGCGACCTTGGCCTTGTCGGCATCGCTTGTAGCGACATGCTCGAAGCCCACCAGGTTCATCGCCGGGCTGTCCAACTCCAGCTCCAGGGTGGCGCCGTCCAACACCACGTTCAGGCGTGCGACACCGTGCTCATGGGCACCCAGGGTGCCGTGGGCGTGATCGTGGTCATGGTCGTGATCGCTATGGGCCTGGGCAACGGCCAGGGGCAGCAGGGCGAAGGGCAGGGCGAGGAGCAGGCGGCGCATGGACGACTCCGAAGCGGGAATGAAAGGATTTCGCAATGTTATAACAACTTTTCCGCGGCGTGCCAGCCCGCCTGGCGTAGGTTTCATGTTCATGGGAGCATGGCGCATTGGCCCGGACTTTAGGAAATCATCGTGAGAATTCGCGGACAGATCGGCGATTGGCCGGTAGACCTGAGCATCGAACTGGCCCCCGAGGAGTGGGCGCAACTGGGTCGCAAGCTCGATGAGGTGCCTGCGGGCGCAGTGGCGCCTACGTCGACGGTTAGCGCGGCACCCCGCCAGGATGATGGGCAATGGATGGCGGCGCGGGAGCTGTTGCGCGAGGCGGGCCAGCTCAGCGGGCCTGAGCTGTTGGCGCAACTGGAGGGCGTCGCCGGTAGCGTCGCGGCGGGCAAGCGGCTGCTGGTGCGTTTGCGCCACAGCAGCGAGGTGAAGGTGGAAGCCGGGGCGGATGCACCCGTTTATCACTGGGTGGGCTGAAAGCATCACCTGCAGGCGCGGGCTTGCCCGCGCCTGCAGGAGGCCGGTGCGCTTAGAACATCGCCGCCGACAGCTTGCGGCGGTACACGCCCACCAGCGGATGGTCGCTGCCGAGCAGTTCGAACACCTGCAACAGGGCCCTCTGCGGCAAGCCGTTCTCATAGCCACGGTTGCGCTGGAACAGCTTGAGCAGCCCGTCCAGTGCCGGCTCGTACTGCTGGCGTGCCAGTTGCTGAATGCTCAACTGGTAGGCCGCTTCGTCATCCTGCGGGTTTTGCGCCAGGCGGCTCTTCAGCTCGGCGGCGTCCGGCAGGCTGGCGGCCTGGCTCAGGAAGGTCAGCTGGGCCTTGGCGCCTGCCAGGGCTGCCTTGTGTTCGTCGGTCTTGACCGCGTCCAGCACCACTTGCGCCTCACCGAGCTCGCCGCGCTCGGCCAGGCAGCGGGCGTAGTAGATCAACGCCTCGGCATTGCTGTTGTCTTCACCCAGCAACGCCGTCAGCACGGCCTCGGCCTCGCTGAAGCGGCTTTCGGCGAACAGCGCCTTGGCCTGTTCCAGGGGCGACGCCGTGGGTGCGGCAGGCATTTGCACATGGGGTTCGAGCATGGCGCGAATGGCCGACTCCGGCTGGGCGCCGGCAAAGCCATCGACCGGCTGGCCATCCTTGAACAGCACCACGGTCGGCAGGCTGCGGATGCCGAACTGGGCGACGATCTGCTGCTGCGCGTCGCAGTCGACCTTGGCCAGCAGCAGCTCGCCCTGGTAGCCCTCGGTGATTTTCGCCAGCAATGGCATCAGCGCCTTGCACGGCGCGCACCACTCGGCCCAGAAGTCGACCAGCACCGGCTTGTGGAAGGAGTTCTCGATCACCAGCTGCTGGAAGGTGGCGTCGGTGGCGTCGAAGATGTACGGCGTGGCTTGGCTCATGGTGACTCTCGCAAATCTCTGAATGCCAGCACTATAAAGGCTCGCGGCTGGCGTGGTACAGGCTGACCCGGCGGAATTCGTGCGGCTCGGCCAGGTCCGGCAAGGTCAGGGCCTCAAGCACGCCCAGGGGGCGGTACAGCGGGTGGTTGAAGTCGCGTACCCGTGAGTCGGCCACCAGCGCTTGGCGGCCACGGCTGAGGAACTGATCGAGCAACGGCAGGTTGGCGCGGTCGTAGAGTACGTCGGCGACCAGCACCAGGTCGAAGCGGTCGGCTTCTGCGAAGAAATCGTCGCTGTAGCTCAACGTTACGCCATTGAGCGCCGCGTTGGCCCGGCAGGCGTCCAGTGCCAGCGGGTCGAGGTCGCAGGCAACCACTTCCAGTGCGCCGGCACGAGCGGCGGCAATACCGGCGATACCCGAGCCTGCGCCGAAGTCCAGCACGCGCTTGCCACGCACCCACGTGGGGTGCTCGGCCAGAAAGCGTGCCATGGCCAGGCCGCTGGCCCAGCAGAAGCTCCAGTAGGGCGGGTCTTCGAGAATGCGCCGGGTTTCATCGGGGCTGAAGGCGCGGTCCATGTTCTGCGCGTCCACCAGCCAGAGCTTCAGCGCGCAGCCAGGCAGTTCGCTGGTCACCAGGCGCGCCTCGCCGATCAGCCCGCTCAGTGCCTGTTGCAGTTGCCGCGGAGCCATTCAGGGCGCCTTTTCGAAACGCAGCGGGCCGATGGCCTGGGTTTCGGCCTGGGCGACGAGCCGCGGCGGCAAGTGCAGGATCAGTTGCCCCGACTGGGTGGCGCGACCGCGCAGCTCGACGCGAGCCCCGGCAGGAAAGGCCTCGGGGTTGAAACGCAGGTGGTAGGGCAGGGCCTGGCCGGTGCCGGTGAAGGTCTCGCTGGCCAGCAGGCGCTGCGGTCGGCCGCGTTCGTCGATCACCAGCAGGGCCAGCTCGACCTTGGCGCCGGGCGGAACCTCCAGCAGGGTGCCGCTCAGTTCGCGCTGGTGCGCCGGCAGCGGGCCGGGCGTTTCCGGCTGCTTGACCACGGTCCTTGCTGGTACGGGGGGCGGGGCCTGCTCGGGCTTGGGCCGGTCGCTGCCACAGGCGGCCAGTAGGGCGGCAATGCTCAGTACGACGAGCGCGCGATGATGCATGGGGTAATCCTTCACGGGCAGATTTCCCAGGATGGTAACCCCTTTGGCTTGTCTTGCCAGTGGGATGCGCTACCATGGCGATCCCTTTTTTTGTTGCCTGCCACCATGCACTGTCCCTTTTGCGGTGCCAACGACACCAAGGTCATCGACTCACGTCTGGTCGCCGAAGGCGAGCAGGTGCGTCGCCGTCGTGAATGCGTCGCCTGCGGCGAGCGTTTCACCACCTTCGAAACCGCCGAACTGGTACTGCCACGCCTGATCAAGCAGGACGGCACCCGCCAGCCCTTCGATGAAGACAAACTGCGTGCCGGCATGCAGCGCGCGCTGGAAAAACGCCCGGTGAGCGTCGAGCGCCTGGAAGCGGCACTGGCGTACATCAAGCACAAGCTGCGCGCCACCGGCGAGCGCGAGGTCAAGTCGCTGGTGGTGGGCGAGCTGGTGATGGCCGAGCTGCGCAAGCTCGATGAAGTCGCTTACATTCGTTTCGCCTCGGTCTACCGGCGTTTCCAGGCCCTCGATGAATTCCGCGAGGAAATCGACCGCCTGGCCCGCGAGCCTGCCAAGGAATGAGCATGCCCAGCCAGACCGCCGTCCTCGACGCCCAGTGCATGGCGCGCGCCCTGGAGCTGGCCCGCAAGGGCCTCTACAGCACCCACCCCAACCCCCGCGTAGGCTGCGTGATCGTGCGCGACGGCCAGGTGGTCGGCGAAGGTTGGCATGAGCGTGCCGGCGAGCCCCATGCCGAGGTGCATGCCCTGCGCCAGGCCGGCGAGCTGGCCCGTGGCGCCACGGCCTACGTGACCCTCGAACCGTGCAGCCACCATGGCCGCACGCCGCCGTGCGCCGAGGCGCTGGTCAAGGCCGGTGTGGCGCGGGTGGTGGCGGCGATGCAGGACCCGAACCCGCAAGTGGCCGGCAATGGCCTGCGGCGTCTGGCCGAGGCGGGTATCGAGGTCGCCAGCGGTGTGCTGGAGGCCGAAGCCCGCGCCCTCAACCCCGGTTTTCTCAAGCGCATGGAGCATGGCCTGCCGTACGTGCGCGCCAAGCTGGCCATGAGCCTGGACGGACGCACCGCCATGGCCAGCGGCGAGAGCCAGTGGATCACCGGGCCCGCCGCACGTTCCGCGGTGCAGCGCCTGCGCGCACGTTCCAGCGTGGTGCTGACCAGTGCCCAGAGCGTGCTGGCCGACGACGCCCGGATGACCGTGCGCGCTGCCGAGTTGGGCCTGGATGAGGCGCTCACCGCCCTGGCGCTCTCGCGCCCGCCGCTGCGCGTGCTGGTCGACGGACGCCTGCGCCTGCCGCTGGAGGCCCCGTTCTTCCAGGCAGGCCCAGCGCTGGTGGTCACCGCCCAGGCGCCGGACCCGCGTTACGCCGAGGCCGGCCACGAGTTGCTGAGCCTGCCGGGGAGTGACGGTCGGGTCGACCTGCCTGCACTGTTGCAGGCCCTGGCCGCGCGCGGGGTCAACGAAATATTGCTGGAGGCCGGCGCTGGTCTGGTCGGCGCCTTTGCCCAGCGAGGGCTGGTCGATGAATACCGATTGTTCGTCGCCGGCACCTTCCTCGGCTCCCAGGCGCGCCCGCTGCTGGACTGGCCCCTGGCGAAGATGAGCGAGGCGCCGCGCTTGAAGATTACCGGCATGCGCGCGGTTGGCGATGACTGGCAAGTCACTGCCATCCCCTCGCCCGCGGTCGGCGTATAATGCCTGGCTGCCTTCGCGCAGCCCGTATTTGAGGAGCACCCATGTTCACCGGCATCATCGAATCCATCGGCACCATCCGCAGCCTGACCCCCAAGGGCGGTGACGTGCGCGTCTACGTCGAGACCGGCAAGCTCGACCTGGGCGACGTCAAGCTCGGCGACAGCATCGCGGTCAACGGCGTCTGCCTCACCGCCGTGGAGCTGCCGGGCGACGGCTTCTGGGCCGACGTCAGCGTCGAGACGCTCAAGCGCACCGCCATGGTCGACCTCAAGAGCGGCAGCCGGGTCAACCTGGAGAAGGCCCTGACCCCCACCACCCGCCTGGGCGGCCACCTGGTCAGCGGCCATGTCGACGGTGTCGGCGAAATCATCTCGCGCAGCGATAACGCCCGCGCCATCCAGTTCCGCGTGCGTGCGCCGAAGGAGCTGGCCAAGTACATTGCCCACAAGGGCTCGATCACCGTCGATGGCACCAGCCTGACGGTCAACGAGGTCGATGGCGCCGAGTTCGAACTGACCATCGTCCCGCACACCCTGTCCGAAACCATCATGGCCGACTACCGCCCAGGTCGTCGGGTCAACCTTGAGGTCGACCTGCTGGCCCGTTACCTGGAGCGTCTGCTGCTGGGCGACAAGGCCGCTGAGCCGAGCAAAGGCAGTGGCATCACCGAAAGCTTCCTGGCCGCCAACGGCTTCTTGAAATCCTGATTGAGAAGGGGGTGCCGAGTGGCGCTCAACAGCATCGAAGAACTGGTCGAAGACATTCGCCAGGGCAAAATGGTCATCCTCATGGACGACGAAGACCGTGAGAACGAAGGTGACATCATCATGGCAGCCGAATGCTGCCTGCCCGAGCACATCAACTTCATGGCCAAGCACGCGCGCGGCCTGATCTGCATGCCGATGACCCGCGAGCGTTGCGAAACGCTGAAGCTGCCGCTGATGGCGCCGCGCAATGGCTCGGGCTTCGGCACCAAGTTCACCGTGTCGATCGAGGCCGCGGAAGGCGTCACCACCGGCATCTCCGCTGCCGACCGCGCCCGTACCGTACAGGCCGCCGCCGCGAAGGACGCCAAGGCCGAGGACATCGTCAGCCCTGGCCACATCTTCCCGCTGATGGCCCAGCCCGGCGGCACCCTGGCCCGCGCCGGGCATACCGAGGCGGCCTGCGACCTGGCGCGCATGGCCGGTTTCGAGCCGAGCGGGGTGATCTGCGAGGTGATGAACGACGACGGCACCATGTCGCGCCGCGCGGAGCTTGAAGTGTTCGCCGCCGAGCACAACCTGAAGATCGGCACTATCGCCGACCTGATCCACTACCGCATGATCCACGAGCGCACCGTGCAGCGCGTGTCCGAGCAGCCGCTGGACAGCGAACTGGGCCAGTTCAACCTGGTCACCTTCCGCGACTCGGTGGAAGGCGACGTGCACATGGCCCTGACCCTGGGCAAGATCTGCGCCGAAGAACCGACCCTGGTGCGGGTGCACAACATGGACCCGCTGCGCGACCTGCTGATGGTCAAGCAACCGGGCCGCTGGAGCCTGCGCGCGGCGATGAGCGCCGTGGCCGAGGCCGGTAGCGGCGTGGTGCTGCTGCTGGGCCACCCGCTGGATGGCGACGTCCTGCTGGCGCATATCCGCGAAAGCGCAGGCGAGGTGCACACCAAGTCGCCGTCCACCTACAGCACGGTGGGTGCCGGTTCGCAGATCCTGCGTGACCTTGGCGTGCGCAAGATGCGCCTGATGAGCTCGCCGATGAAGTTCAACGCGATATCCGGATTCGATCTGGAAGTTGTAGAATACGTGCCCTCCGAGTGACACAGGCGTTGCCATAAAGCCTGCCGCTCGTGTCCAAACCCTCCTGTAGGCCGCCTAGCGCGGCCTCGCTCTTTAAGATGAGAACTCCGGAATGACCCTGAAGACCATCGAAGGTACCTTCATCGCCCCCAAAGGTCGCTATGCTTTGGTGGTTGGCCGCTTCAACAGCTTCGTCGTCGAAAGCCTGGTGAGCGGTGCCGTTGATGCCCTGGTACGCCACGGCGTCAGCGAAAGCGACATCACCATCATCCGTGCCCCGGGTGCCTTCGAGATCCCGCTGGTGGCACAAAAGGTCGCCCAGCAAGGTGACTACAGCGCGATCATCGCCCTGGGTGCGGTGATCCGTGGCGGTACCCCGCACTTCGAATACGTGGCGGGCGAGTGCACCAAGGGCCTGGCCCAGGTGTCCATGGAGTTCGGCGTTCCGGTCGCCTTCGGCGTACTGACCGTCGACTCGATCGAGCAAGCCATCGAGCGTTCCGGCACCAAGGCCGGTAACAAGGGCGCCGAAGCAGCCCTTTCCGCCCTGGAAATGGTCAGCCTGCTGGCGCAGTTGGAGGCCAAGTGATTAGCGACGACAGCGATCGTTTCAACCCGCGCGATCCACAACCGGCCGATGCCGGCAAGCCATCGAAGAGCGCCAAGCGCCGCGAAGCCCGCAAGCTCGCGACCCAGGCCCTGTACCAATGGCACATGGCACAGCACTCGCTGAACGAGATCGAAGCGCAATTCCGGGTCGATAACGATTTCTCCGATGTCGATGGCGCCTATTTCCGCGAGATCCTCCACGGGGTTCCGGCCATCAAGGGCGAGATCGACAACGCCCTCAAGCCATGCCTGGACCTGGCCCTCGATGAGCTCGACCCGGTCGAGCTGGCCGTGCTGCGGCTGTCCACCTGGGAGTTCATCAAGCGTGTCGACGTCCCGTACCGCGTGGTGATCAACGAGGGTGTGGAGCTGGCCAAGGTCTTCGGCGCCACCGACGGGCACAAGTTCGTCAACGGTGTGCTGGACAAGCTCGCGCCGAACCTGCGTGAAGCGGAAGTCAAGGCGAACAAGCGCTGATTCCGGCGCTGACCGGCCATGGGTGAGTTCGAGCTGATCCGCCATTACTTCGCCGCCGCGCCTTGTGCGCAGGGCGGCGAGGGCGTGGCATTGGGCATCGGCGACGACTGTGCGCTGCTGGAACTGCCGACAGGCCAGCAACTGGCGATCTCTACCGACACGCTGGTTGCCGGCGTGCATTTCCCTGTTGCCTGCGAACCAGCATTGCTCGGCCAGCGCGCGCTGGCCGTGGCCGCCAGCGACCTGGCGGCGATGGGCGCAGAACCTGTAGGTTTCACCCTGGCGCTGACCTTGCCCGAGGTCAGCGCCGATTGGCTCAAGGCCTTCGCCGAAGGCCTCGAACGCATGGCCAGCCAGTGTCGCCTCAGCTTGATCGGCGGCGACACTACCCGTGGCCCCCTGAGCATCACCGTCACCGTGTTCGGTCGTGTCCCGAGTGGCCAGGCCCTGCGCCGCAGTGGCGCTCGCCCGGGCGACCTGCTGTGCGTCGGTGGCTACCTCGGCGATGCTGCCGGTGCCTTGGCGCTGGTGCTCGGCGAACGCCAGGCCCCTGCCGAGCAGGCCGAGCCGTTGCTGGCCCACTACTGGTCGCCGCCTCCGCAGTTCGCCCTGGGCCTTGCCCTGCGCGGGCGTGCCACTGCGGCCCTGGATATCTCCGACGGGCTGCTGGCCGATTGCGGGCATATCGCCAAGGCCTCGGGCGTGGCGCTGGAGGTGAACCTGGCCCAGGTGCCGGTGTCTCCTGCCTTGCAGGCCTTTGTAGGACGGGAAGGGGCGTTGCAGGCGGCCTTGAGCGGAGGGGACGACTACGTGCTGGCCTTCACCTTGGCCCCCGAACACCTTTCATCCCTGGCGCAGTTACCTGGCGCACAGGTCATTGGCCGTGTGCGCGAAGGGCAGGGCGTGACGCTGCTCGACGCCCAGGGCCAGGACATCACCCCGCGCCAGCGGGGTTATCAACATTTTAGGGAGACACCGTGACCGACCACCCCAACCAGGTGCCTGCGGAGTTCGTTCCGCCTTCGGTCTGGCGCAACCCCTGGCACTTCATCGCTTTCGGCTTCGGTTCCGGCACCCTGCCCAAGGCACCGGGTACCTGGGGTTCGCTGGTGGCGCTGCCGTTCATCCCGCTGTGGCAGATGCTGCCGGACTGGGGCTACTGGCTGCTGCTGGGCATCACCATGCTGTTTGGCTTCTGGTTGTGCGGCAAGGTGGCGAACGACTTGCGGGTGCACGACCATGAAGGCATCGTCTGGGACGAAATGGTCGGCATGTGGATCACCCTGTGGCTGGTGCCGGAAGGTTGGCAGTGGCTGCTGGCGGGCTTCCTGATGTTCCGCTTCTTCGACATCCTCAAGCCATGGCCGATCCGCTGGATCGACCGGCACGTACATGGTGGCGTGGGGATCATGCTCGACGATATCCTGGCGGGCGTTTTCGCCTGGCTGGGCATGCAGGTTCTGGTCTGGTTGTTTGCCTGATACAGGGAGTGTGTCGATGGCCGTGAGGTCTGTGCTGCTTGCGTTGCTGCTGTTCTCGCCTTGGCTGAGCGCAGCCGAGGCTGACGGCGTGCCCAAGCAGGTGCGCCTGGTCAGCGAGCAATGGTTGGACTACACCAACGGCGATGGCACTGGCCTGGCCTGGGACCTGCTGCGCAAGGTGTTCGAGCCTGCCGGGGTCAAGGTGCTGGCCCACAGTGCGCCTTACAGCCGTGCGGTGGGCCTGGTCAAACGCGGCGAGGCCGATGCCTGGGTGGGGTCGTACAAGGATGAAAACGACGACAACCTCTACCCGCGCTGGCATTTCGATATGGACCACATCTATGCCCTGGGCCTGGCCAGCAAGCCGCCGCCGACCCTGGCGACACTGGGCACCTGGCGCCTGGCCTGGGTACGCGGCTACGACTACCAGAACTACCTGCCGGGCATCCAGGGCAATTTCCGTGAGATCCAGCGTCGCGAGGGCATCTTGCCGATGCTCGAGTACGATCGGGTCGATTTCTACATCGATGCCTTGACCGAGGTCGACTCGGTGCTGCAGCAGGCCCGCGAGCCTGCGAACTTTCGCCGTACCCACATCGCCGAGCTGCCGCTGTACCTGGCATTCACCGACAGCGAGCAGGGCCAGGCCCTGCGCGACCTGTTCGATGCCCGCATGGAACAACTGGTACGCAGCGGCGAGCTGAAGCCGATTTTCCAGCGCTGGAAGCAGCCTTACCCGTTTACCGCCGATACCCAGCCGCGTTGAAACGCTTCGCTGCACAGGCGCAAAGCCTATGCATCGAACTTTTCGATCTTAAGCCGCGATATTCACCCTGCGCATGCCGGATTGGCTGCTGATACAATCGCGCAATATGAAAATTCCTACTTACTAGGAGCACAACGTGCCCGTCGTATTTGTTGCCGCTTCGAAACTGCCAACGCCGTTCGCGACATTCACCATGCATGGCTTCCTCGACGAAGCCACCGGCCGCGAGCACGTAGTGCTCAGCCTGGGTGAGTTCGACGACGGTGCGCCAGTGCTCGGGCGTCTGCACTCCGAGTGCCTGACTGGCGATGCCTTGTTCAGCCAGCGTTGCGACTGCGGTTCGCAATTGGAAGCTGCGCTGCAGGCCATCGCCCGTGAAGGCCGCGGTGTGCTGCTGTACCTGCGTCAAGAAGGCCGGGGCATCGGCCTGCTGAACAAGATCCGTGCCTATGAGCTGCAAGATGGTGGCGCCGACACCGTCGAGGCCAACGAGCGCCTGGGCTTTGCCGCCGACCAGCGCGACTACGCCATGTGCCTGCCGATGCTCGAGCACCTGGGCGTGAAGTCGCTACGCCTGATGACCAACAACCCGCGCAAGGTCAAGGCTTTGACCAGCATGGGCATCGCCGTGGCCGAGCGCGTGCCGCTGCACACCGGGCACAACCCGCACAACCGCCTGTACCTGGCGACCAAGGCCGGCAAGCTCGGCCACATGATGGGCAACGAGCACCAGGGTGAGGTGCCACAGGCGTGACCCGCAGCCAGGTGAAGTGGCGGCTGACCCTGGCCTGGTGGCAATACCTGGCGGTCGGCCTGTTGCCGCTGCTGGTCATGGCCTGGGCCTTTGGTGGCGGTACGGCGCTGATGCCGGTGCTGGCCCTGCCGCTGTTCCTGGGTGGCGCTGCCACCCTGTTCCTCAGCCTGCCACGCTTCGGCGCCTACAAGCGCGCCTTGGTCGCTACCTCCAAGGCCTTGGGCTCGGCCGACGAACCCGCCGCCTGGATCGAGCTGGCCCGGGTGCGACGCATGGCCATGTTCTTCGCCTGCTTCCCCGCTTGGGTTGCCGCATTGTCGGTGCTGGTCGGGCTGGAGGCGGTGCCGCAGATTCTCCTGGCCCTCTCAACCCTGGTGCTGCTGTACCTCTACCGCATTCCGCGCCAGCTGGGCTGATGCGGGCGCTGCTGTTCTGTCTCTGCCTGTTCACCCTGAGCGCCCTGGGCGCCGATAAGCTGCGCGTGGTCAGCTTGGCGCCTTCGATGACCGAGGTGGTGCTGGAGCTGGGGGCCGACGACCTATTGGTGGGTCTGGTGGACAGTGGCGAGCGCCCCGCGAGGCTGGCTGGGGTGCCCTCTGTGGGGCGCTATGGGCAGCTGGACATGGAACGCCTGCTGGCCCTCGAGCCCGACCTGCTGTTGTTGTGGCCGGGCAGCGTGCCCCCTGCCCAGCGCGACCAGCTGCGCCGTCTGGGCATCGCCACCTTCAGCAGCGAACCCCACGACCTGAACCAGTTGATCGAGCAGATCGAGGCCATCGCCGTACGCCTGGGGCGTGCCGAGCGCGGTCGTGCCTATGCCGGTTCGCTGCGCCAGCGGTTGGAGTCGTTACGCGACCGCTATCGTCGTGACCCGCCGCTGCGGGTTTTCTACCAGGTCTGGGACAAACCGCTGTACACCTTGGGGGGGCGACAGGTGGTCAGCGATGCCCTGGCCGTGTGCGGCGCACGCAATATCTTCGACGACTTGGCGCAACCCGCGCCGCAGGTCAGCGTCGAGTCGGTGTTGCTGCGTGACCCCGAGGTGATCCTGGCGGGCGATGCGGCGCAACTGGCGAGCTGGAAGGCCTGGCCGAGCCTGGGCGCGGTGGCCGGCAAGCGCCTGCTGGTGCTACCCGACAAGGGCCTGGAGCGTCCCAGCGGGCAGATGATCGAAGCCACCGCCCAGCTGTGTACCTTGCTCGACGCTACAGTGCCGGTGTCCAGGTGACGCTCAGCAGCCAGGTACGGCCTGCTTCGCGGTAGCTGTAGTCGCTGCCGTCGTAGTTATACAGGGCGCGGCTGTAGGCCTTGTCGAGCAGGTTGTCCAGCTTGGCCTCGAGCTTCACGTCGTCACTCGCCATGAAGCTGCCGCGCAGCCCGAACAGGCCATAACCGCCCAGTCGATTGCGATTGGCCTCGTCGTCATAGCTGCTGCTCACCAGCTGCCAGCCAGCGCCCACACTGAAACGCTCGAACTGGCGATCCAGGTCCAGGTTCAGGGTGCGCTTGGCGCGGCGGGCCAGGGTGTGGCCGCTGTCGCGGTCGCGCGGGTCTATCAGCGCCATGCCCAGCTGGCTGCGCCAAGCGCCCCAATTCTGGTTCAGTGCCAATTCGAAACCGTTGATGCGCGCCGAGGCCACGTTTCGGGGGATGGAGCCTGCGCCAAAGATGATCGCGTCACGCAGGTCGGTGCGGTATAGCGAGGCCTCCAGGCGGCTGTCGACGCTCAGCTGGCTGCGCCACTGCAGCTCGTAGCTTTTCGAGCGCTCCGGGTCCAGGTCTGGGTTGCTGAACTGTGGGTAGTACAGGTCGTTGAAGGTCGGTGCACGAAAGCCTTCGCTGTAGGACAGCAGCAGGTCGTTGGCGGCATTTACCGGCAAGGTCAGGCTGGCGCTCCAAGTGGTCTGGCCGCCGAATTGCTGGTTCTGGTCGCGGCGCACGCCCAATTCGGTAGAGAACCGCTCGCCACTGTAGCGGTGCTGGATGAACGCTGCGCGGTTGTAGCGGCTGTCTTCCTCGAATTCGGTACTGCCGTGCACGCGGTCCTGGTACCCGTCGGCCCCCAGCAGCAGGGTGTTGCGCGCATCCAGGGCCAGGTCGTTCTGCCAGGTCAACTGGTCGCGATAGGTGTTGAATACGCTGCCGTCTTCGCTGAGCTTGTCGCGCTTCTTGTCACGGTTCTCGCTATGGCCCAGCTCCAGGCGCGAATGCCAGGTGTCGGTCAGCTGGGCATCCAGGTAGGTGCCGAGGCTGCTGACGGTGAAGTCGGTGTAGGGTTTCTGGCCGAAGCTTTCGAAGCTGATCGGGTCGAAGCGCCCGAAAGGGTTGTCGTACTCGCTGCGGCCACGGCTGTCGAGCAGGTTCAGGCCCGCCTCGAAGCGCTCGTCGAAGGTATGGCTCAGGCTCAGGTTGAACGACTTGTTGCGGTAGGCGTCGTGGTCGGAGTCGCTGGCGAAGGAGGTGCCGGTGGAGTCGATGCCAGCCGTTTCATCCAGGCTGGCGCCGAGGTTGAAGCGGGTGTGCTGGTCACCACCCGACAGCCCCAGGCTGCGCTGCAAGCTGCGCTCGCTGCCTGCCGCCAGGCGCAGCCTGGGTTGCACGCCGGGGCCCTCGGCGCGGCGGGTGAAGATCTGGATCACCCCGCCGATCGCATCGCTGCCGTACACCGCCGAGCGTGAGCCGCGCAGCACTTCCACGCGCTCGATCTGGTCGACATTCAGAAATTGCAGGCCGCTGTCGCCGGAGGTGGCGTTGGCGATGCGCACGCCATCGATCAGCACCAGGCTTTGCGCGGCCTTGGTGCCGCGAATGAAGATGCCCGGCAGGCTGCCACGGCCACCGGTCGGCGCCACCTGCACGCCGGGCACGCGGCTGAGCAGGTCGGTGACGCTGGTGGGTTGCAGGCGGTCGATATCGGTGCGGGTGAAAACGCTGTTGGCGGCGCTGGTGGCACTGCGCGACTCGACCTGGCGGTTTGCGGTCACCTGGGTGTCGGGGAGCTTCAGAGCGTCGTCGCGACTGGCGGCCAGCAGTGGGGCGGGGAGGCAAAGCAGGGTGACCAGGGTTGCAGGCTTCATCGGCTATTCCATAGCAATCGCGGGGCAACCCTGCCTCCCACGGTGTGTGGGAAGCCGGCTTGCCCCGCGATGGGCCGCCAGGCGACCCGTATTGTTTACAGGCCCAGCTTGACCATCCTGGCCCTCACCGAGCTTTCGATACCGGCAGCGTCCAGCCCGCATTCGGCGAGCATCTGCGCCGGCTTGGCGTGTTCCACGTAGATGTCCGGCAGTCCCAGGTGCAGCAGCGGCATGACCACCGCCTCGCGCGCCAGGCATTCGCTCACTGCGGCACCGGCGCCACCCATGATGGCGTTCTCTTCAAGGGTGACCAGCAACTCGTGGCTGGCGGCCATTTCCAGGACCAGGGCTTGATCCAGCGGCTTGACGAAGCGCATGTCGACCACGGTGGCGTCGAGCGTCTCGGCCACCTTCAGGGCCTCAGCCAGCTGTACGCCGAACACCAGCATGGCGACCTTGCTGCCCCGGCGGCGCACCACGCCCTTGCCAATCTCCAGTGGCTCCAGGCTGCTGTCTATCGGCGCATTGGGGCCGGTGCCGCGGGGGTAGCGCACGGCGGCCGGGCCCTTGTACAGGTGGCCGGTGCTGAGCATCTTGCGCAGTTCGTTTTCGTCGCTCGGGGTCATCACCAGCATGCCGGGGATGCAGCGCAGGTACGAGAGGTCGAAGCTGCCAGCGTGGGTCGGGCCGTCTTCACCGACCAGGCCGGCGCGGTCGATGGCGAACAGCACGTCAAGGTCCTGTACCGCCACATCGTGGATAAGCTGGTCGTAGGCGCGTTGCAGAAAGGTCGAGTAGATCGCCACCACCGGCTTGGCGCCTTCGCAGGCCATGCCGGCCGCGAAGGTGACGGCGTGCTGCTCGGCGATGGCCACGTCGAAGTAGCGCTCGGGGAAGCGCTCGCTGAAGTCCACCAGGTCCGAGCCTTCCTTCATTGCCGGGGTGATGCCCACCAGGCGCGTGTCGGCGGCAGCCATGTCGCACAGCCACTGGCCGAATACCGCGGAATACTTCGGCCCGCTGGCTTTCTTCGGCGCGGCAGGCTTGTCGACGGGTTCGAGCTTGGTGATGGCGTGATAGCCGATCGGGTCGACCTCGGCCGGGGCGAAGCCCTTGCCCTTCTTGGTCACCACGTGCAGGAACTGCGGGCCCTTGAGGTCGCGCATGTTGCGCAGGGTGGCGATCAGGGTGGGCAGGTCATGGCCGTCGATGGGGCCGATGTAGTTCCAGCCCAGCTCCTCGAACAGGGTGCCGGGCACCAGCATGCCCTTGGCGTATTCCTCGGTGCGGCGGGCGATTTCCCAAGCGCCGGGCAAGCGCGACAGCACTTTCTTGCTGCCCTCGCGCATGCTCGCGTAGGTGCGGCTGGACAGAATCTTGGCCAGGTAGTTGGACAGCCCGCCGACGTTGCGGGAAATCGACATGTCGTTGTCGTTGAGGATCACCAGCATGTCGGCGGCCACTTCCTGGGCGTGGTTCAACGCCTCGAAGGCCATGCCGGCGGTAAGCGCGCCGTCACCGATCACCGCGATCGACTTGCGTGCATCGTTCTGCAGGCGGGCGGCGATGGCCATGCCCAGCGCGGCGCTGATCGAGGTACTGGAATGGCCGACGCCGAAGGTGTCGTACTCGCTCTCGCTGCGCCGTGGGAAGGCGGCGATGCCGTCCTTCTGGCGCAGGCTGAGCATGCGCTGGCGCCGACCGGTGAGGATCTTGTGCGGGTAGGCTTGGTGGCCGACGTCCCACACCAGGCGGTCGTCCGGGGTATCGAACACGTAGTGCAGGGCGATGGTCAGCTCGATGACGCCCAGGCCTGCACCAAAATGCCCGCCTGTCTGACCGACGGTATAGAGCAGCTCCTGGCGCAATTCGTCGGCCAGGGCTTCCAGGTCGGCTTCAGCCAGCCGGCGCAGGCCAGCGGGCGTATCGGCGCGGTCCAGCAGCGGCGTGACCGGGCGTTCGCGGGGGATCTCTTGAAACGTCGTGGGCATCAGGCGAGTCGTTATAGGTTTGAAGACGCGGCAGTTTACCCCATTGTGGGAAAAGCTGCCCGTTCAAGCAGGTGTATTGGGCGCTTTGGAGTGGCGGTATTGTGCAGCCTTCACAAGCGGCGCAATACCTGTAGGCGAGGGTTTGCCCGCGAAAGAAACAGCGCGGTGGATGGCACCGACGTTGCCGGGGTTCGCGGGCGAGCCCGTTCCTGCAGGCGTTGCGTTGCTGTCAGTGGCGGCGTTCGACGATGTAGCGCGCCAGCGCCCGCAGCGGCTCGGCGTTGTCGCCGAAGGCCTGCAGCGCCCCCAGCGCCTGGTCGCGCAGTTCCAGGGCATAGGCCTTGGCGGCATCCAGGCCGAGCAGGGCCGGGTAGGTCGGTTTGTCGCGGGCGATGTCGGCGCCCTGGCGCTTGCCCAGGGTAGCGGTATCGCTTTCCACGTCGAGGATATCGTCTTGCACCTGGAAAGCCAGCCCGATGGCCCGGGCATAGGTGGCCAGGGCGGCCAATTGCGTGGGTTCGGCGCGGCCGCTGGCCAAGGCGCCAAGCTGCACGCTGGCTTCGATCAGGGCGCCGGTCTTGTGCCGGTGCATGTATTCCAGGGCCTTCTGGTCGAGCTTGACACCCACCGAGCCCAGGTCGATGGCCTGGCCACCGACCATGCCGGCGGGGCCGGCGGCCTTGGCCAGGGCCTGCACCATGGCCAGGCGGATCGTGTCGGGCAGGGGGCTCAGGCTGGCGTCGAGCAGGGCGCTGAAGGCCAGGCTCTGCAAACCGTCGCCGGCCAAAATCGCACACGCTTCGTCGAAAGCCTTGTGGGTGGTTGGCAGGCCACGGCGCAGGTCGTCATCGTCCATGGCCGGCAGGTCGTCATGCACCAGTGAATAGGCGTGGATCAACTCTACCGCGCAGGCGGCGCCGTTGGCTTGCTCCGGGGCAGCGCCCAAGGCTTCGCAGGCAGCGTAGGCGAGCAGCGGGCGCACGCGCTTGCCGCCGTTCATCACGCTGTAGCGCATGGCGGCGTAGAGCCGTGCGAGCTCTGTCGAGGGGGCCTGGAACAGCGGTTCGAGGGCAGCATCGACGCGGGCCTGGCAGGTCGCCTGGTAGCTGGCGATCATGCCTGCGGTTCCGCGTCGAACGGCTGGGCAGCCAACTCGCCGTCACGCTCCAGGAGAATCTGCACTTTCTGCTCGGCCTGGGCGAGGGCGCCCTGGCATTCGCGGGTCAGGGCGATGCCTTGCTCGAACGCGGCCAGCGAGTCTTCCAGCGACAATTCGCCGTTCTCCAGGCGTTCGACCAGCACTTGCAGGTCGGCGAGGGATTGTTCGAAATCGATGGAGGTTTTCTTGCGGGCCATGGCGACTGTCTCGGTGGCGTTTTTAACGGCGCGACACTAGCAGAGCAGGGCGGGGGGAGCAAATAAAGGGGCCCGTGCCGAGGTGGCGATGAGGCTTCAGTGGGGCGCCTGCAGGCGCCGGTACTGCCCAGGCGTCTGCCCGTGGATACGTCGGAACGCCACCCCGAAGGCGGCATCGGACAAGTACCCCAGCGATGCGGCGACCGTCGCCACGCTTTGCGAACGGTCGGTCAACCGCGAGGCGGCCACCTGCATGCGCCAGCGCGTGGCGTACTCCACGGGCGTCTGTCCCACTCGCGCCTTGAACTGCGCGGCGAAGCTGGAGCGCGACATGCAGGCGATCTCTGCCATTTGTGCCAGCTTCCAGTGTTGCTGCGGGGCACCATGAATGGCGCGCATCACCGCCGCAATGGCCGGGTCGCGCAAACCGCCCAGCCAGGCCAGGTCGGCGACGTCGGCATGGGCGATGTGGTGGCGCAGGGCGTGCACGAAGATGACCCGCAGCAGGTCGTTGCACATGGCGTAGGCACCGGCGTGGCCCGATTGCCATTCCCTGTCCAGTTCATCCAGCAGCCAGGCAAACGACGAGGCGTCTGGCGATTGCGCGCGAATGACGATCACCGCAGGCAGTATCGCCAGCAGCTCGCTGGCGCCAGGACTGGCCAGCGAGACGCTGCCGCCGAGCAATTCCACCTCATCGCCGACGCCCAGTGTGGCGGACATGCCCGAGGCCGCGAACACCGCAGAGGCCTCGACGGCCTCGAGCGACGGGTCGCTGGCCAGGATGAACGGCGTACGCGACACCACGAAACAGTCGCCTGGGCGCAGATGCCAGGGCGCCATGTGCCCCACTCGTAGCCAGCATTCGCCCCGCCGTACGACGTTGAATTTCAGCTCGATGGGGTTGAAGCGCAAGGCCCAATTGCCGCCAGCTAGCAAACGCACCGAGCAGGCGGCGCGAAAGCCGGTCAAGGCAAGCACCTCGGACAGCGGATCGGTAACAGGGTTTTGGATTATCACGATAGAAATCCGGACTATTTGCAGTGTTTAGTCCGGGCAGCTTAGAGAAGAATCAGCCTCTCCGATAGGCGAAGAGGACATCTTCATGAGCACACTCCAGCACCCCATCGCTTCACGGTTCGACGCTGCCAGCACCGCCACGCAGGTCATGGAAGAGGTAGACCTGAGCGGGAAACTGGCCATCGTTACCGGTGGCTATTCAGGCCTGGGCCTCGTTACCACGCGGCGCTTGGCCGAGGCCGGGGCCCACGTCATCGTGCCGGCCCGGGACCTGGCGCGGGCGCATGCGGCCTTGGCAGGTATCGCGGGCGTCAGCGTGCGGCCGATGAACCTGATCGCTGCCGACTCCGTGCAGGCGTTCAGCGCTGAAGTGGTACGTCAGGGGCAGCCGGTTTCACTGTTGATCCTGTGCGCCGGGGTCATGGCTTCGCCGCTGGCGCGCGACGCCGATGGCCATGAAAGCCAGTTCGCGACCAACCACCTGGGGCACTACCGGCTGGCCTGCGGGCTGTGGCCAGTATTGCGTGCGGCGGGCGCGGCGCGGGTGGTCGCGGTGTCGTCGCGAGGTCATCAAATTGCCGGCGTGGACTTCGATGACATCGACTTCACCACGCGCGTCTACGACAAATGGGCGGCCTACGGCCAGTCGAAAACGGCCAATGCCCTGTTCGCCATGGCCCTCGACAAGCGTGGCCGTGACCACGGCCTGCGGGCCTTTTCGCTGCATCCAGGGCAGATCCTGACGGACCTCGGGCGCCACTTGAGCCGCGCCGAAATCGACGCATTCGACGTGTTCGACGAAAACGGCCAGCCGCGGCTAGACCCTTACAACGGCCTCAAGACCTTGGAGCAGGGGGCGGCCACTGGGCTGTGGTGCGCCACCAGTCCGGCGCTGGAGGGCCTGGGCGGTGTGTACTGCGAAGACTGCAATATCGCGTCGCTCAATGATGGGACGACGGGTCGCAAGGGCGTGGCGCGATGGGCGGCAGACGACGTGCTTGCCGAGCGGCTGTGGCGGGTATCCGAGCAGTGGGCGGGCACAACCCTGTAGGCCTGCTGGTGGGGGCAAACTCGGCACGGCGCCTCGCCGGCGGTGGCCGTTCGCCCACGACGCGCAGGTGGAAAGTTGCGGCAAGCTTCGTGCTGGTGATCCAGGCCAGGCCGTTGACCAGGAGGGGAAATAAAAAAGCCAGCTTGTGGCCGGCTTTCGGGGACGGTCTTGGCTAATTTTTGGTAAGCCGCAATCGCCTTGACAGGTTGGCCATGAAGGCCTGGAAAAGAGGGCGAGTGACCGTGTAGGGCACTGCCAATTGCCCTTGCGCGCGGCGTGTGGCCGGGGGCAGGGCAAAATGTGCCGCGTAGCATACGCGTGCATGTGCGGGTTGCCCAGTACAAATTGGCACTGGTTGTTTCAACCCGGCCGCTGGCGGCTGAACCAGGACCACCAGAACACCCAGCCGAGAATTTGCAGCCCCTGGGCCTGCCGCTGGGCGGCGGTGTAGCGCTCCACCGTGTAGTTGCGCCGGTCGTGGCTGTGCAGGCACAAGGTGCCGTTGTGGCCGAGGCTGAGGCTGTGTACGCGCAACTGGCGGTCGTGCAGCAAGGCGTAGATCTGCCCGTCGATCACCCGGGTCAGGCTGCGATCAATGGCCAAGGTGGCATCCATGGGGATCAGCGGCGCCATGTTCGCGCCGGGCATATGCAGGCACAGTGCATTTTCGGGCAATACGCCCAGGGACTCCAGGGCCTGGACGGGCAGGCGCAGGTAACCTTGCGCCTGCTCGGCAAGGGTGCCGTCCTGCAGGCCGTGCACGGCGATGCTCGCCTGGGTGCCGTCATAGCCATGTTGCAGCGGCGGTGCGGGTGGCTCGGGCATGCACGGGCGCAGGATCGGGCTGGGGTGCTTGGCACCTTCGCCGCTGCGCAGCCAGTGGCGGTGAACGCAGAACAGGTCGGCAATTTCGTCGAGACGTGCCAGGGGAACGCCGCGCTTGAACCAG
Organism: Pseudomonas sp. LS_2; assembly: GCF_042709235.1. NCBI lineage: Bacteria > Pseudomonadati > Pseudomonadota > Gammaproteobacteria > Pseudomonadales > Pseudomonadaceae > Pseudomonas > Pseudomonas sp. LS_2. The sequence continues at coordinate 65,479 of NZ_JAVAYC010000006.1, forward strand.
TTGTTCACGTGCTGGGGCGTGACGCTGCGCTGGGCTGCGAAGTCGGAAGGGGTCAGGTTGCACTCCAACAGGAGAGCCTTCAGTCGGTCGCCGGATGTGTTCATGCGGACGAGTCTAATGGCGCATCAGGCGTAGGGGAATGAACCTGTGGTTGAAGCAAGCTGTAGGAGAAAACCCGGCTTGCAGGATTTTGCTGAAGGTCTGTGTAGGAAATTTTTCTTTGGCTCGAAAGCCATTGCTCCGATTCAAGCACTGGGCATAAAAAAACCCTGCCGGAGCAGGGTTTTTTACCGAGTCGACAATCAGGCTTTCTTGCCGGCTTTGATCGACTTGACGATCTCTTCGCGCGCGGCGTCGGCGCCTTTCCAGCCTTCGATCTTCACCCACTTGCCCTTCTCGAGGTCTTTGTAGTTCTCGAAGAAGTGTTCGATCTGCTGGATCAGCAGGGCCGGCAGGTCGGTGTATTCCTTCACGTCGACGTACAGCTGGGTCAGCTTGTCGTGCGGAACGGCCAGGACCTTGGCGTCGCCACCACCGTCGTCGGTCATGTTCAGTACGCCGACCGGACGGGCACGGATCACCGAGCCTGGCGCCACTGGGTACGGCGTCACGACCAGCACGTCCAGCGGATCACCGTCGTCGCCCAGGGTGTTGGGGATGAAGCCGTAGTTGGCCGGGTAGAACATCGGGGTGGCCATGAAACGGTCGACGAACAGGGCATCGCTGTCCTTGTCGATCTCGTATTTGATCGGCGCGTGGTTGGCCGGGATCTCGATGGCGACGTAGATATCGTTGGGGTCTTCTTTAGGCAGAATCTTGCTGTAGCTCATTGGGCGGTGCCCCCGTATATGGCCGAAAAAGTGGCGGCGATTATAGGCATATTCCGCAGGGCCATGCCACGGCTGACAGAATGAGCCGACACCTCAAGCATGGCTTTCGCGATAGTCGGGGTGTTCGGCCTGCAGGCGGGTCAGGCGAGCCAGTGGGTCTTGGCGGTAGAACAGCGCCAACTGCTGGTACACCTGGGGGTAGGCCTGGTGCAACAGGTCCGGAGCGCTGAAGAAATACTCGCTGGTGACGGCGAAGAACTCCGCCGAATTCTCGGCCGCGTAGGGGTCGATGGCGGTCTCGGCGTCGGGGTCGGCGTCCAGCTGGCGGTTCAGGTCATCGAAAGCCTGTTGCATGGCCTGGGCCCAATCGGCCACTGACATGCCGTTGTGCAGTGGAGGCAGGCCATTGGCATCGCCGTTGAGCATGTCGAGCTTGTGCGCCAGCTCGTGGATCACCAGGTTATAGGCTTCCCAGCCGCCGCCGGCCAGCACCCCCGGCCAGGCCATGATCACCGGGCCCTGCTGCCAGGCCTCGCCGCTGTGCTCGGCGTCCCAGGCATGTTCCACGCCACTGGCGTCGCGGTGGCGCTGGGGACTCTTGAAATCGTCGGGGTAGAGGATCAACTCGTGGAAACCCTGGTACCAGTTCAGCTCGCCCAGGTGCATGAGCGGCAGTTGTGCCTGGGCGGCGAGGAACAGCCGCTGCTCGTCGTCCAGCTCGACGCCGGGCAGGGTGGTGAGGTGCTTGTCGGCCAGGAACAGCACACTGGCCTCGCGCAGCCAGCGGTCTTCTTCGTCAGTGATGCCATCGAGCAGCGGCAGGCGCTGGCGAATCACTTGCCAGAGCTGCGCGCTGACCGGGTAGCGCGCCAGGGTGCGCTTGCGCCGCCAGGCGCGCAACGACCACATGGTGCGGTCAGTGGGCCTTGGCAGTGCCACGGCCGAGGCGACCGCGCAGCAGGCCGAGGATCATCGGTACCAGCGACAGGATGATGATGAACACCACCATCAGCGACAGGTTCTGCTTGATGAACGGCACATTGCCGAAGAAAAAGCCCAGGGTCACCAGGCTGCCGACCCACAGCACCGAACCCGCGACGCTGAAGGAGAGAAAGCGCGGGTAGTGCATGTGGGCGATACCGGCGACGAACGGTGCAAAGGTGCGCAGGATCGGCAGGAAGCGCGCCAGGGTCACGGTCTTGCCGCCGTGGCGGGCATAGAAGTCGTTGGTGCGTTGCAGGTAGTCGCGGCGGAAGATCTTCGAACTCGGGTTCTGAAACAGGCGTTCCCCGGCCGTTCGGCCGATCACGTAATTGGTGCTGTCGCCCATGATCGCGGCGGCGACCAGCAGGCCCGCCAGCAGTACCGGGTCCATGCCGCCGCCTGCGGCCACGGCGCCGGCGATGAACAGCAGGGAGTCGCCCGGCAGGAACGGCATGACCACGAGGCCGGTTTCACAGAAGATCACCGCGAACAGGATGGCATAGATCCAGGGACCATAGTTGGTGACCAGCAGGTCGAGATAGGCATCGAGATGCAGGATGAGGTCCAACGGGTTGAATTCCATGTACAGCACCTGTGTTCATGACCCGCTTGTTACGGGCGCGCGATGACGGACGGCGTCGTGGTCGTGGGCAGGTTGACCAGGGGAAAGGTAACTTTTCACACGTGACGGAGGGGCATTATACGGCGAAGTCTTGAAGATGCCCGGTGAGTTTGTAGCGGGGGGTTACGAATTGTCAGACCTGGCCTGAGCCCCTGTAGGGGCGGGCTTGCCCGCGGAGAATACACCGCGGTGGATGGCACCGGCCTTGCCGGTGTTCGCGGGCAAGCCAGCGCCTACAGGGGGTTGCCAGGTCGTTATGCAGGGGGGGCGGGGTCAATCCTGGCTGATCGGCAATACGTAGTTCTTGAATTCGGTGTCCTCGCGAAAACCCATCGACTCGTAGGTTTTCTTCGCCACTTCGTTGTCGGCACTGGTCGACACCCGCATGCGCACGGCATTGGTGTCCTTGGCCATTTTCTTGGCTTCACGCATCAGGTGGTCGGCCACCAGCATGCGCCGGGAGTCTTCGGCCACGTAGATGTCGTTGAGAATCCACACGCGCTTGAGCGACAGCGAGGAAAAGCTCGGGTAGAGCTGGCAGAAGCCCAGCAGCTTGTTGTCGTCGTCATCTGGCAGGGCCAGGTAAATCACCGACTCACTGCGCTTGAGGCGTTTTTCAAGGAAGGCACGGGAGGTTTCCGGGTAGGGCAGCTCGCCGTAGAACTCGCGGTATTTGACGAACAGCGGCGTAAGCCGATCGAGGTGTTCCAGGGTTGCCTTGATGATTCGCATGTGCGGGCCTCAGAGTCCATGTAGGGATACAGCGCATTGCCAGCAGCGTTCAAGTCGCATGCTGCCTAAAGCAGGCCAGAAGCGCAATCTGCACTCCGTTACAGGTGTCTTATTCTTCTCCGAGCAGGAAATTGCCCCTTTTATTGGAGGATTCTGCGCTATCGATGCTGTGGACTTCGGCCTCGTCCTTCAGGTTCACCCCGGAGAGCTGACGACGGCAGGCCTCGCGCATCAGGTAGAGCAGGCGATGAGCGGCCATGCCGTAGCTCAGGCCTTCCAGGCGCACATTGGAGATGCAATTGCGGTAGGCGTCGGTCAGGCCGACCTTGGGCCCGTAGGTGAAATACAGACCCAGGCTGTCAGGGGAACTGAGCCCTGGACGTTCGCCGATCAGCATCACGGTCATACGTGCGCCCAGCAGCTCGCCGACTTCATCGGCCACCGCCACCCGGCCTTGCTCCACCAGCACCACAGGGGAGCTGCTCCAGCCGTCGGTGGCGGCCTGCTCCTCGAAACGCGCCAGCAGCGGCAGGGTATGGCGGTGCACGGCCAGCGCCGAGAGGCCGTCGGCGACGACAATGGCCAAGTCAACCCCGCCAGGGTTGGCCTGGGCGTGTGCGCGCAGTTGCTGCGCCGATTCCTCGTTCAGCCGCCGCCCCAGGTCGGGGCGTTGCAGGTATTCATGACGGTCGCTGGCGGCGCTGTGCAGCAGCAGGCTCTGGCGGCCACGGTCGGCGAGCTGCTGGCGCAGGCCGGCGTGGTCGAATGGCAGGTGCACGGCGTCGCGGGCCTGGGCGTGGGCGAACTGGAAGTCCAGCTGGGCGCCGGTCGGCAGGCTGGTGCCGGCGCGCCCGAGGGCGATGCGTGCCGGGGTGAGGTTGCGCAGGGCCAACCAGGGGTTGTCCGGGGTGGGCGTGTGTCGGTCCATGGTCATCCCTATGCAAGCTGCGCCAGGGCCTGGCGGAAGGCCGGCGGCAAGTTGTCGCCGAAGCGTATGCGGCCATCGGCCTGGGTGAAGATACCGGTGCGCTCCAGCCACGCCTCGAATTCCGGGCCGGGCTTGAGGCCCAGGGTCTGGCGAGCGTAGAGCGCGTCGTGGAACGAGGTGGTCTGGTAATTGAGCATGATGTCGTCGGAGCCGGGAATGCCCATGATGAAGTTGATCCCGGCCACGCCCAGCAGGGTCAGCAGGGTATCCATGTCGTCCTGGTCGGCTTCGGCGTGGTTGGTGTAGCAGATGTCGCAGCCCATGGGTACGCCGAGCAGCTTGCCGCAGAAATGGTCCTCGAGGCCGGCACGGATGATCTGTTTGCCGTTGTACAGGTATTCCGGGCCGATGAACCCGACCACGGTGTTCACCAGGAACGGCTTGAAGTGCCGGGCCACCGCATAGGCGCGGGTTTCGCAGGTTTGCTGGTCGACGCCATGGTGGGCGTTGGCCGACAGCGCGCTGCCCTGGCCGGTTTCGAAATACATCAGGTTCTGCCCGAGGGTGCCGCGCTTCAGGGAAAGCCCGGCCTCGTAGCCTTCCTGCAACACGTTGAGGTTGATGCCGAAACCCGCGTTGGCTGCTTCGGTACCGGCGATGGACTGGAACACCAGGTCCAGCGGCACGCCGCGGTTGATCGCCTCGATCGAGGTGGTGACATGGGTGAGCACGCAGGCCTGGGTGGGAATCTGGTAGCGCTGGAGGATGGCATCGAGCATCTCCAGCAGGGCGCAGATCGAGGCGATGCTGTCGGTGGCCGGGTTGATGCCGATCATCGCATCGCCGTTGCCGTACAGCAGGCCGTCGAGGATGCTCGCGGCGATGCCGGCGGGTTCATCGGTGGGGTGGTTGGGTTGCAGGCGGGTGGACAAGCGCCCACGCAGGCCCATGGTGCCGCGAAAGGCCGTGACCACGCGGATCTTCTGCGCGACCAGCACCAGGTCCTGCACGCGCATGATCTTCGATACCGCGGCGGCCATTTCTGGCGTCAGGCCAGGGGCCAGGGCGCGCAGGCTGTCTTCGTTGGCCAGGTCGCTGAGCAGCCAGTCGCGCAGGCCGCCCACGGTGAGGTGGCTGACCAGGGCGAAGGCTTCGCGGTCGTGGGTGTCGACGATCAGCCGGGTGACCTCGTCCTGTTCGTAGGGGATCAGCGCCTCATTGAGGAAGTGACTGAGGGGGATATCGGCCAGCGCCATTTGCGCGGCCACGCGTTCGCCATCGTTGCTGGCGGCGACCCCCGCAAGGAAGTCGCCCGAGCGGGCGGGGCTGGCCTTGGCCATGACCTCCTTGAGGCTGTCGAAGCGGTAGACCAGGTTGCCTACGGTGTGTACGAAACGTGCCATGCAGACTCTCCAGAGCGCCGCGGGCCAGGCCCGCGGCGTGTGTCGGCGATCAGTGCAGGGCCTCTTCGGCCTTCTGGATCGCGGCGAATTCCTCTTCCGGCGTCCCGGCCACCAGGTGGTGGCGGCTGTAGAAAGCAAAGTAGGCAATTAATACCCCATAGATCACCGCCGCGCCAATCAGCACGCGCGGGTCGACCAGGAACCCGGCGACCACGGCGATGCAGGCCAGCACCAGGGCCACGCCCGAGGTGAAGATGCCGCCCGGGGTGCGGTAGGGGCGCTCCATCTTTGGTCGACGAATACGCAGGGTGATGTGCGCCGCCATCATCAGCACGTAGGACAACGTGGCGCCGAACACCGCCACCAGGATCAACAAATCGCCCTGGCCAGTCAGTGACAGCGCGAAACCGATGATGCCGGGGATCACCAGCGCCAGCACCGGCGCCTTGCTCTTGTTGGTCTCGGAGAGTTTGCGCGGCAGGTAGCCAGCCCGGGACAGCGCAAAGATCTGCCGCGAATAGGCGTAGATGATCGAGAAGAAGCTGGCGATCAGGCCGGCCAGGCCAACCAGGTTGACGAACCCGCTCATCCAGGTGGAGCCGCCATAGGCCTTGGAGAGTGCCTCGACCAAGGGGTTGCCCGACGCCTTCAAGGCCTCGGAGCCTGCGCCGCCAGGGCCGACCACCAGAATCAGCAGTGCGAAGGCCAGCAGCACCAGCATGGCGCCGATCAGGCCGCGTGGCAGGTCGCGACGAGGGTTCTTGGTTTCCTCGGCGGCCAGGGGCACGCCTTCGACGGCCAGGAAGAACCAGATCGCAAAGGGAATCGCCGCCCATACCCCGACATAGCCGAATGGCAGGAAGCTGCTGGCGCCTACCGCCTGGGTGGGCGCAATATCAAAGAGCTTGGCTGCATCGAAATGGGGCACCATGCCAATCAGGAACACCACCAGTGCAATGGCCGCCACGGCGGTGATGATGAACATCAGCTTGAGCGCTTCGCCCACTCCGAAGATGTGGATGCCGATGAAGATGATGTAGAAGGCCAGGTAGATCACCCAACCGCCGACACCGAACAGCGACTCGCAGTAGGCGCCGATGAATACTGCGATGGCCGCGGGGGCGATGGCGTATTCGATGAGAATCGCCGTGCCGGTGAGGAACCCGCCCCAAGGCCCGAAGGCGCTACGGGCGAAACCATAGCCGCCGCCCGCGGTGGGGATCATCGACGACAGCTCGGCCAGCGAAAAGCACATGCACAGGTACATGGTGGCCATCAGCAGCGTGGCCAGGAACATGCCGCCCCAGCCGCCCTGGGCCAGGCCGAAGTTCCAGCCGGCGTAGTCGCCGGAAATCACGTAGGCCACCCCCAGGCCTACCAGCAGCACCCAGCCTGCGGCGCCTTTTTTCAGTTCACGTTGCTGGAAATAGTCGGAACCGACCTTTTCGAAATCGACGGAAGAACCTGCCGGCGCGCTGCCGGTGTGATCGCTTGGCATAGTGTTCACCTGTTCTTTTTCTAAGGTGGCCGGAAGGGTTTCCGGCCCTTGGTGATTCGCATTGCAGGAAGCGAGCCAGAGCGGTTTTGGAGTAACTGCCGATCTGGATTTTGCGGTATTCAGTGGTGGTCTCTTCGCGGGTAAACCCGCTCCCACAGGTACCCCACAGCTCTTGAGGGCAGTGATGAACCTGTGGGAGCGGGTTTACCCGCGAAAAGGGCGACGCGGTCTAGAAGAAGCCCAGCGGGTTGATGTCGTAGCTCACCAACAGGTTCTTGGTCTGCTGGTAGTGGTCGAGCATCATCTTGTGGGTTTCACGGCCTACCCCGGACTTCTTGTAACCACCGAACGCGGCATGGGCCGGGTACAGGTGGTAGCAGTTGGTCCACACGCGGCCGGCCTTGATGCCCCGGCCCATGCGGTAGGCGCGGTTGATGTCGCGGGTCCATACGCCGGCGCCAAGGCCGAACTCGGTGTCGTTGGCAATCGCCAGGGCCTCGGCTTCGTCCTTGAAGGTGGTGACGCTGACCACCGGGCCGAAGATCTCCTCCTGGAACACGCGCATCTTGTTGTTGCCTTTGAGCAGCGTCGGCTGGATGTAGTAGCCGCTGGCGAGCGAGCCTTCGAGTTTCTCCACCTTGCCGCCGGTCAGCAACTCGGCACCTTCCTTCTGGGCGATTTCCAGGTACGACAGGATCTTCTCGAACTGCTGCTGGGAAGCCTGGGCGCCGACCATGGTATCGGTGTCCAGCGGGTCGCCGCGCTTGATCTGCAGGACCTTCTTCATCACCACTTCCATGAACTGCGGGTAGATCGACTCCTGTACCAGTGCGCGCGACGGGCAGGTGCACACCTCGCCCTGGTTGAAGAACGCCAGCACCATGCCCTCGGCGGCCTTGTCGATGAAGCTCGGCTCGGCCTGCATGATGTCTTCGAAGTACACGTTCGGCGACTTGCCGCCCAGCTCGACGGTCGAGGGAATGATGTTCTCGGCGGCGCACTTGAGAATGTGCGAGCCCACCGGGGTGGAGCCGGTAAAGGCGATCTTGGCGATGCGCTTGCTGGTGGCCAGGGCTTCGCCGGCTTCACGGCCATAGCCTTGCACGATGTTGAGTACACCAGGCGGCAGTAGATCGCCGATCAATTCCACCAGCACGCTGATGCCCAGTGGAGTCTGCTCGGCAGGCTTGAGCACCACGCAGTTGCCTGCGGCCAGGGCCGGGGCGAGTTTCCAGGCAGCCATCAGGATCGGGAAGTTCCACGGGATGATCTGCCCGACCACGCCCAGGGGCTCGTGGATGTGATAGGCCACGGTGCTTTCGTTGATTTCTGCGGCGCCGCCTTCCTGGGCGCGAATGCAGCCGGCGAAGTAGCGGAAGTGGTCGACTGCCAGCGGGATGTCGGCGTTGAGGGTCTCGCGAATCGGCTTGCCGTTGTCCCAGGTTTCGGCGATGGCCAGCACTTCGAGGTTCTGCTCGATGCGGTCGGCGATCTTCAGCAGCACGTTGGAGCGGTCCTGTACCGAGGTGCGGCCCCAGGCCTCGGCGGCGGCATGGGCAGCGTCCAGGGCCTTGTCAATGTCTTCGGCAGTGGAACGAGGGAATTCGGCGATCAGCTTGCCGTTCACCGGGGAGGTATTTTCGAAGTATTGCCCTTTGACCGGAGCTACGAACTCGCCGCCGATGTAATTGCCGTAGCGGCTCTTGAAGGAAACCTTGGCGCCCTCGGTACCGGGATGTGCGTAACGCATGGTGTGTCTCCTTGGCTTTTGTGTTTGTCGGGGAGTTGGAAAGCGTAGAGCAAAGCCTGGGCCAGCGTTTTGGCTGCCAGGTAAATCAAGGGCTTGGCGGGATTGCGGCGGGGTGCCTGAGGGCGGGGTGTGGCATTTGCGACACGCAGGGCGTGACACTTTGTGCCGTTGGCGTGACAGCGCCCGGGTGGCGTTGCAAAGCTTCCCTGGGTGGAGGATGCTGGTCGAACGCTCTCTCTGCTCAGGCCAATAACAAATGCAGAACAGCCACCTCAGTCGCCATGCCCACCAGGTTTTGACTGTCGCGCGTGGCCAGGCCAGCGGGCCAGGTCACGACCCCTCCATCGCCCGTTCCTGGTTGCGTTGCCTGGAGGACTATCACCTTGACCCTGCCCTCGCCCAGGCCCCTGTGGTGCTGGAACACGGTCGCCTGCTGGAAAGCCGTGAACGGCTGCACCAGGTGTTGCAGGTCGCTGATGGCGAAATGAGCAGCCTGCACCAGCAACTGTCTGGCGCAGGCCACGCGGTGTTGCTCACCGATGCCCGTGGGGTGATCCTCAATTGCGTCACCGCGCCCAGCGAGCGGCGCATCTTCGAGCGCGCCGGGTTGTGGCTGGGCGCCGACTGGAGCGAGGCCCGCGAGGGCACCAACGGCATCGGTACCTGCCTGGTCGAGCGCCAGGCGCTGACCATTCACCAGGGCGAGCACTTTCGCGGTCGGCATACCGGGCTGACCTGCTCGGCCAGCCCGGTGTTCGACCCCCAGGGCGAACTGCTCGCGGTGCTCGATGTGTCGTCGGCGCGCCCGGATGTCTCGCGGCAGAGCCAGTTCCATACCATGGCCCTGGTGAACTTGTCGGCGAGGCTGATCGAGAGCTGCTATTTCATTCGGCATTTCCAGCACCAGTGGCTGCTGCGCTTCCATGTGCAGGCCGAGTCGGTGGGGCAATTCAGCGAAGGTTTGCTGGCTTTCGATGGCGATGGCTGCATCCGCGCACTCAACCAGGGCGCGATGAACCTGCTGGGCTGTGGGCGTGATGCGGCGCTTGGCAAGGCGGTGGAGCAGTTCTTCGTGTGTAGTCGTGATGAGTTGTTTGGCCGAGCTACGCCCCAGGGCAGCGCGGTGTGGCCGCTGCGCACCCATGATGGCCGCCCGGTGTTCGCCAGCCTGCGCGGCCAGGCGCATATGCCGCGCTGGTCGCAGGCGCGGCGCTTGCCGCCGCCAGGCATTTGCCTGCTCGACCCGGCCTTGCAGAACGACTTCAGCCGCGCCGTACGCGTCTATGAGCGCGATGTGCCGCTGCTGCTGCGCGGCGAGACGGGTTGCGGCAAGGAGGCCTTCGCCCAGGCCGTGCACCAGGCCAGTGGCCGGCGAGGCAAGCCGTTCGTAGCGATCAACTGCGCGTCGATTCCAGAGAGCCTTATCGAAAGCGAGCTGTTCGGCTATCGCGGCGGCAGTTTCACCGGTGCGCGCAAGGAGGGCATGCGCGGCAAGCTGCTGCAGGCCGACGGCGGCACCTTGCTGCTGGACGAGATCGGCGACATGCCGCTGGCCTTGCAGACCCGCCTGCTGCGGGTGCTGGAAGAGCGCCAGGTGGTGCCTATCGGCGGCGAGCCGCAGGCGGTGGATCTGCGCATCGTCAGCGCCACCCACCGCGACCTGGCGCAGCGGGTCGCGGAGGGCTCGTTCCGTGAAGACCTGTATTACCGGCTCAATGGGCTGGAGGTAACGCTTCCAGCGCTGCGCGAGCGTAGCGACAAGGGGCAGTTGCTGGACTGGCTGCTGCACGAGGAAAGTCCAGGGCAGGCGATTGTGCTCGAGGCCCGCGCGCGTCAGGCGCTGCTGGATTTCGCCTGGCCGGGGAATGTGCGGCAGATGCGCAATGTGCTGCGTACCTTGGTGGCGTTGTGCGATAGCAGGCGGATTGCATTCGAGGATCTACCCCAGGCCGTGCGGGCCTCACCTGCGCCTGTCGAAGCAAACACGACGCTCGAGGACGCCGAGCGCCAGGCACTGATCGGCGTCCTGGAGGCAAAACGCTGGCATCTCACCCACGTTGCCGAGCACTTGGGCATCAGCCGAAATACCTTGTACCGAAAACTGCGCAAGCACGGCATCGCCAGGGCTGGATAAGCGAAACATCGGGTGCGATTTCCCTCGCCCTGGGCTACCCTGCCTCGATGTTTTGCGAGGTCGACCATGCACATTCACATTCTCGGTATTTGCGGCACTTTCATGGGCTCGCTGGCGGTGCTCGCCAAGGAGCTCGGCCATCGCGTCACCGGTTCCGACGCCAACGTCTACCCACCCATGAGCACCCAGCTCGAAGCCCAGGGCATCGAGCTGACCCAGGGCTACGACCCGGCCCAGCTGGAGCCTGCGCCTGACCTTGTGGTCATCGGCAACGCCATGTCACGGGGTAACCCGGCGGTGGAATACGTGCTCAACAAGGGCCTGCCCTACGTCTCCGGCCCGCAGTGGCTGGCTGACCACGTGCTGCAAGGGCGCTGGGTACTGGCCGTGGCCGGCACCCACGGCAAGACCACCACCAGCAGCATGCTGGCCTGGGTACTGGAGCATGCCGGCATGAGCCCAGGCTTCTTGATCGGCGGCGTGCCGCAGAATTTCTCAGTGTCGGCGCGCCTGGGCGGCACGCCGTTCTTCGTGGTGGAAGCCGACGAATACGACAGCGCATTCTTCGACAAGCGTTCGAAGTTCGTGCATTACCACCCGCGTACCGCGATCCTCAACAATCTTGAGTTCGATCATGCGGACATCTTCCCTGACCTCGCAGCCATCGAGCGGCAGTTCCATCATCTGGTGCGTACCATTCCCAGCGAAGGCCTGGTGATTCACCCCACCACCGAGCAAGCGCTTGAGCGGGTTATCGGCATGGGCTGCTGGACACCGGTGCAGACCACTGGCGAGGGCGGCCAGTGGCAGGCACGTCTGCTCAGCGCCGATGGCTCGCGCTTCGAGGTGCTGTTCGAGAGCGAGGCGCAAGGCGTGGTGGACTGGGCGCTGACCGGCCGGCACAACGTCGCCAACGCCCTGGCTACCTTGGCTGCTGCCCGCCATGTGGGCGTGGTGCCGGCCATGGCCATTGAAGGCCTGAGCGCCTTCAAGAGCGTCAAGCGGCGCATGGAACGGGTCGCCGAGGTGCAGGGCGTGACCATCTACGACGACTTCGCCCACCACCCGACCGCCATCGCCACCACCCTGGACGGCCTGCGCAAGCGTGTGGGCGAGGCGCCGGTGATCGCAATCATCGAACCGCGCTCCAACTCCATGAAGCTGGGTGCCCATCGTGATGGCCTGCCGGAAAGCGTCAACGCTGCCGACCAGGTGATCTGGTACGCGCCGCCCAACCTGGGCTGGGACCTGGCCGCCACGGCGGCGCAATGCAAGGTGCCGTCGGTAGTGGCCGACAGCCTCGAGGCGATCATCGAGCGGGTCAAGGGCCAGGCGCGCCCGGGCACGCACGTGGTGATCATGAGCAACGGTGGCTTCGGCGGCCTGCACGGCAAGCTGGCCGAGGCCCTGAAGTGAGCGGGCCGGAGCGCATCACCCTGGCCATGACCGGCGCCTCCGGGGCGCAGTACGGCCTGCGGCTGCTCGACTGCCTGGTGCGTGAGGACCGCGAGGTACATTTTCTGATCTCCAAGGCCGCGCAGCTGGTGATGGCCACCGAGACCGACGTGCTGCTGCCGGCAAAGCCGCAGGCCATGCAGGCCTTTCTCACCGAGTACACCGGGGCTGCCGATGGGCAGATTCGCGTGTATGGCAAGGAAGACTGGATGGCACCGGTCGCGTCCGGTTCGGGTTCGCCAGCGGCGATGGTGGTGGTGCCATGTTCCACCGGCACGCTCTCGGCGATCGCGACCGGCGCCTGCAACAACCTGATCGAGCGGGCGGCCGACGTGACGCTCAAGGAGCGTCGGCAGTTGATCCTGGTACCTCGCGAAGCACCGTTCTCGACCATCCACCTGGAGAACATGCTCAAGCTCTCGCAGATGGGCGCGGTGATCCTGCCGGCGGCGCCGGGGTTCTATCACCAGCCGCAGACCATCGACGACTTGGTGGACTTCGTGGTGGCGCGCATCCTCAATCTGCTGAACATCCCCCAGGACATGCTGCCGCGCTGGGGCGAGCACCATTTCGGAGGCGAGGATTGAGGCGGGCGCTGTGCGTATTGCTGGCGCTAGGCCTGCTCGGTGGCTGTGCGACGGTCCGTACACTGGATGCCAACAAGCCGGGCGCGCCGGTGGTGTATGCCGGCACGCGGCTGAATGTGTACGTGATCAATGGCGGGTGTTGCCCTGAAGATCGCTTCGGGGCCGAGGCGCCGGCCTACCCCGGGCTGGACCTGCCGGGCAGTGCGCTGCTCGATACGCTGTTGCTGCCGTTGTCGGCGCTGACGGCGTTAGGGGTGGGGTTCAACGCTACGGGTGGCCTGTAGGGCTATTCGCGGGCAAGCCCACTCCTGCTGGTTCAGCGTAAATCTGTAGGAGCGGACGTGCCCGCGAAGGGGTCGTTAGCGTCGCTGGATCACTTCTTGCCAAGCTTGCGTAGCTCATCCGACTCAACCACCCGCACCCCATCTTCTTCCTCCAGTGCCAAGCGCCACAGCGCCCGAGCCAGGGTGCACACCTCAATCCCCCGGTACTTACCCGGCATCAGGCGTGAGAACGGCGCGGCGATACGCTCGCCGATGCGCGGCTCCATGCGTTCGCCGAGCAGCAGCGAAGGCCGTACGATGGTCAGCTGCGGCCAGTCCTGGGCCTTCAGGGCTTCTTCCATCTCACCCTTCACCCGGTTGTAGAAAATCGACGACTTGGGGTCGGCACCGATCGCACTTATCACCAACAGATGCCTGGCGCCGAGTTCCCGCGCGCGTTTGCTGAAGGCCACCACCATTTCCAGGTCGACCGCGCGGAAGGCATGCTCGGAGCCGGCTTTCTTGATCGTAGTGCCCAGGCAACAGAACGCGATATCGACGCGGCCAGCCAGCTGGGGAAGAAACACTGCCGGGTCGCCCACCGGGTTTTCCAGGTGCGGATGTTCGGCCAAGGGTCGGCGGGTGGGGGCCAGCACACGGGTGATGGTGGGTTCGCTGAGCAGGCGGTCGAGCAGGTGTTCACCCGTCAGGCCTGTAGCACCGGCAAGCAGGACATGCTGAGGCGTCAAATACATGATGTCTCTCCCTCGTTACAGCTCAGCTTAGCGGGTCGGCGGCTGTTTCGCCTCTACGCCAGGGGCTGGCTGAGCCTCATTACGCAAGGCTTCCTCCGCCTGTTGCTGGCGCAGCCGCTGCCAATGCTTCAACACCCTCGACGGCGCCCAGATCTGCGGTTCGGAAGCCTCGAACCCTTCCCTTCGTTCCCGTTCGGCAACGCTGGCGCGCGCCAGTTCAAACGCTTGTGCCAGGTCATCGGTCTGGTTCAGCGCCTGGGCGAACAGGGCATCGCCGAAGTAGGTGAAGTCGGCTTCTTCCGAGCAGCCGAAGGACACCCGGTCCGGGCGCGCTGCGGTCATGACCAGGGTGCGTTCGTCCTTCAACGGGGCGATGTAGCCACCGGAATAGCAGGCGGAGATGACAACCACCTTGTCGCGGTGCTTCAGCGGCTCGAGGGCGCTGGCCAGCGCGTTGGCCGGCAGGTCGGCCAGTTGCAGGCGCGGCTGGTCGAGGACCAGTTGGTGGTCGTGGCTGCCGTGGCTGGTGAGGTAGATGAAGATGATGTCCTCGGGGCCGCTGCGCTCGGCGAGGGTCTGGGCGGCGCGGGTGAGGTTCTCGCGGGTGGCCATGGGGCGATCGGCCAGGTGGTCGCGGTGGTTCACCAGGGTCACCTGGCCACGGGCGCCGAAGCGTACCTTGAGCATATTGCTGACATAGTCGGCCTCACGCAGGAACACGCTCTGCTGGCCATCGCCGGCCATGACCAGGCTGTACAGCTGGATGGGCGGCGCCGACTGCGGCACCTGGGCCAGCGCTGCGTCGAGCAGCTTGCCCTGGTTGAGCAGGGCAAGGTCCAGAGGGTCGGGGAGCAGCCTGCCTTTGTCGTCGCGCACGCGCACGCCGTTGATCCAATAGCCAGCCTCGACCTGGCCATTGGCCTGGGTCAGCCTACCAGGGCCCTGGTAGGCGTCGTTGGCGAACGCGCCGATGTACTGGCTGGCGTCGGCCAGTTGCAGGTTGCCCTGGCCGTCGAAGCGCCAGTCCTTGAAGCCGCCCTTGTAGCGGCTGCCGTCACTGCCGAGCAGCTCGCCCTGGCCACTGAGCGAGCCGTCCTTGAATTCGCCGATCCACACATCGCCGTCGATGTTCTCGTAGCGGCCGCGGCCTTCCAGGCGGTTGTCCTTGAACTCACCGATGTACTGCTCGCCGTCGACGCTGTCGTAGGTGCCGGCGCCCTGCAACTGGCCATCGACGAAATGGCCACTGAAGCGGTTGCCGCTGGCATCGCTGCGCACCCCGGCGCCATTGGGCTTGCCCTTGGCGAACTGGCCCTGGTAGCGGCTGCCGTCGGCCAGCTGCAATTCACCGGCGCCTTCGTACTGGTCGTCCTTGAACTGGCCGCGGTAGGTCTGGTCGTGCTGCTTGAGGGTGCCGTCGCCGTCGCGTCGGCCGTGCTTGAAAGTACCCGCGTAGTGACTGCCGGGGGTGGTCAGCTCACCCAGGCCGTCGAACAGACCCTGGGCGAACAGGCCGCGGTAGACCTCGCCATTGCTGCCGTGCCATTCGCCTTCGCCATGCCATTGGCCGTTCCGGAAGGTGCCTGCGTACCAGCTGCCGTTGGGGTAGTCGATGCGTCCTTCGCCCTGAAGCAGGCCGTCGACCACCTGGCCACGGTAGCGGCCCCCATCTGGCAGGCGGGCATCCACCGGCGTCAACGGTTCGCCGTCACCGCAGGCGGCGAGCAGCAGGGTAAGGGCGAGCGGTAGCAGGTGGCGCATGGTGGAGTCCGGGCACAGAGACTTGCCGAGTATGCCGCAGATCAGGCAGGTGAGACAGCCGTCTCGGGGAGCGCCGGGCGCTCCCCGCGAGGCTTCAGACGAAGCAGAGCGAAAGCGGTTCGGCGATGTAGGCGGGCTTCTCCTCGCCTTCGATCTCCAGGGTTGCGGTGGCCTTGAGCAGCCATTGGCCGGGCTTTTTCTCGGTGGCATCGGTCAGCTCGACTTTCAGCCGCACACGGCTGTCGACCTTGACCGGCTGGATGAAGCGCACGCTGTCCAGGCCATAGTTGACCACCATCTTGAGACCTTCAGGCAGGACCAGGATGTCCTCCATCAACTTGGGAATCAGCGACAGGCTGAGGAAGCCATGGGCGATGGTGGTGCCGAATGGGGTCTTGGCCGCTTTCACCGGGTCCACATGGATGAACTGGAAATCGCCGGTGGCCTCGGCGAACAGGTTGATGCGTTCTTGGTCGATCTTCAGCCATTCGGAACGTCCCAGTTCCTTTCCAACGTACTGCGAAAGCTCTGCAACAGGTACATAGGGCATCGCGACTCTCCAGGTTGTCATTTGGTACGAATGTGCAAGATCAGCACGCCCTGTCACTGCGGTCAAGTTGTTCGCTTTTCGGCGAATATCGGCCTATAGACGCAGGGCGAGTGCTTATAATGCCGCCGATGCTCGAAGGAGGTACTTATGCTGTTGCGTGGTTTGACCTGGCTGGTGCTGTTCCAACTGCTGGGGACGGCGATCAATCATCTGCTGCTGCCCATCCTGCCGGGGCCGATCATCGGCCTGCTGCTGTTGCTGGCCTTCCTGATGATCCGTGGCGAAGTCGGCAAGCCGCTCAACGAGGCTGCCAGCAGCCTGCTGCGCTACCTGCCGTTGCTGCTGGTGCCACCGGCGGTGGGGGTAATGGTGTATGCCAGCGATATTGCCGCCGACTTCTGGGCGATCGTCGGCGCGCTGGTGGTCTCCTGCCTGGTTACCCTGGTGTTCGTCGGGGTCCTGATGCAGAAACTGGTCCACCGCCAGGGCAAGCGCGAGGAGCAGCCATGATCCTCGACTGGCAGGGGGCGCTGGACGCGGTCATTCACCACCCGCTGTTCGGCATCGGCATCACCCTGGGCGCCTACCAGCTGGTGCTGGCCGCCTATGAGCGTAGCCGCTGGATCTTCCTGCAACCGGTGCTGGTGTCGATGCTGGTGGTGATCGGCATACTGGTGCTGTGCGGCATCGACTACAGCGAGTACCGACGCAGCACGGAAATTCTCAATATCCTCCTGGGCCCCGCCACCGTTGCCCTGGCGGTTCCGCTGTATCTGAACCTGCGGCGCATTCGGCAACTGTTCTGGCCCATCTTTACTACGCTGGTTATCGGAGGCGTGTTCGCCACCGTGGCGTGCGTGGCACTGGGGTGGTGGTTTGGTGCCGAACAGATGATCCTGATGACCATGGCGCCGAAGTCGGTCACTTCGCCCATTGCCATGCTGGTGGCCGAGCAGATCGGCGGCGTGGCGGCCCTGGCGGCGGTGTTCGTGCTGATTACCGGGGTGATCGGTGCCATCTTCGGCCCTGGGCTGCTGACCCTGTGCAAGGTGCTCAGCCCTGAGGCGCGCGGCATGTCGCTGGGGTTGACGGCGCATGCGGTGGGCACTTCGGTAGCCTTGCAGGAAAGTGATGAATGCGGCGCCTTCGCCGCGCTGGCGATGAGCCTGATGGGAGTGGCCACGGCGGTGTTCCTGCCGTTGGCGGTCAGCCTGGTGGCTTGAGGAGTAGAGATGACGCTACCGCTGTTTCCACTCAATACTGTGTTGTTTCCCGGCTGCCTGCTCGACTTGCAGATCTTCGAGGCGCGCTACCTGGACATGATTGGCCGTTGCATGAAACAAGGCGAGGGCTTCGGCGTGGTATGCATTCTCGATGGCGAGCAGGTGGGCAAGGCGCCACAGGCTGTGGCCGAGTTGGGCTGTGAGGCGTTGATTCGTGATTTCGTGCAGCAGGATAACGGCTTGCTGGGCATTCGTGTGGAAGGGGTCCGGCGCTTTCGGGTGGCGAGCACCGAGGTGCGCAAGGACCAGTTGCTACAGGGTGAGGTGCACTGGTTGGCCGACCTGCCGGACAGTCCGCTGTTAGAAGAGGACGACGACCTGCTGGCGCTGTTGATGGCGCTGGGCGAGCACCCGATGGTCGAGGCCCTGGACATGCCCCGCGATGTGGAGGGGCGGCAGTCTCTGGGCAATCAGCTGGCTTACCTGCTGCCCTTCATGGAAGAAGACAAGCTCGACCTGCTGGCGATCGACTCGCCGCAACTGCGGCTGGAGGCGATACAGGCGCTGCTGGAGCGGATTCAGGGCGAGCTGTTTGCCTGACGACATAGGTTGTTATTTCGGGTCTGTGCGCGGGCAAGTCCGCGAACAGACCCGAAAAACAACCTCAATACTGGTATCGCAACACGGCCTCAGGCAGCGCATACAGCGCAAAGAACGCCAGCAATGCGATACACGCCGGCAACACCAGCCACCACACCCGTAGCGGCAAGGCATTGAGTGCCTGGCGATGCTGCACCACGGTCAGGCTGACGGCGCACAAGCAGCAGGCCAGCAGCGCGCCGGCGAGAATGTCGGTCGGCCAGTGCACCCCCAGGTACACCCGCGACAGCGCGATCGACAGCGCTGGCAATACCCCCAGCACCACCCAGGTCAAGCGCATGCGCGGCGGCTGGCCGCGTCCGGCCAGCACCGCCAGCACCAGGAAGAAGGCAAACGACGCCGAGCTGTGGCCGCTGGGCATGCTGAAGCTGGTCAGCGGTTCGGTCAGCACCTCCGGGCGGGCGCGGGCGAACAGCCACTTCAAGGTGCCATTGGCCACTGCCGTACCCATCAGCGCCCCGCCTGCGAACAAGGCATGGCGCCATTGCCGGGCCAGCAACAGCAGGCCGGTCAGCAACGCGCCGAGGAACAGTTGGGTATTGAAGTCGCCCAGGCGCGTCACCACCACCACGACACTGTCGAGCGCCTGGCTGCGGTGCTCCTGTACCAGCGTCATCACGCCCTGGTCGAATTCGTGCAGGTAAGGCCAGCCAAGAAACAGCGCCACCAAGGCCACCAGGCTCAGCGCCGCGATCAGCCGGGTGCCGTGGCGTTGGTCACGCAGGCTGCTGCTCAGGCTCAGGCCTACCAGCACCGCCAGGGCGCCAGCGATGATCCCGGCATCCAGCCAGAAGCCCTCGGGCAACGGCAGGCGCATGGCGGCGCCGGTGGCCCAGCCCGGCAGCAGGTAGGCCACCGACCAGCCGGCACCCGCCACCAGGCTGACGGCGATGAAGCGCGGCAGCGGCATGTCGAGCATGCCTGCAACCATCGGCAGCATGGGCCGCAGCGGGCCGATGAAGCGGCCTACCAGCAGGCTGGCGATGCCGTAGCGATGGAAGTAGGTCTCGGCGCTGCCGATCCATTCGGGGTGGTCGCGCAGTAGCGGCAGGCGGCGAATGTTCTGGTGGAAATACTTGCCAATGCCGTAGGACATCGCATCGCCCAGCATGCCGCCGAGGAAACCCAGCATCAGGGTTTCGCCCAGGCTGAAGGTGCCGCTGCCGGCCAGCACGCCCACGGCGAACAGCAGCACCGTGCCTGGCACGATGACGCCAGCGATGGCCAGGCATTCGATGCAGGCCACCAGGAAAATTGCCAGGCCAAGCCACTGCGGGTTGGCGCCGAGCCAGAGGGTCAGGCTGTCGAGCCATTCGCTCATCGGTCAGCTTCCTTGTTGGAGAATAAAGAAATCCCGTCCTTCGACCTGGCCCCGGCGCAGCGGGTTCCGGGTGCAAAAACGGGCGAATTCGGCGTCGACGAAGCGATACGGCAAATGTTCGTCGCGGCCATGGGGAATGCCCAGGCGGGCGCACTGTATGACCTTGGGTACAGTGACGGCGCAGTCTTCGACATACAGACGCTCAGGGTCGAAGCGCTGGGCGTCCCACTGCGGCACCTTCAGCCCCATGGCCCGGCACAGCAGGGTCTGGCCGGCGCACAGGCGTTCGGCGGGGCGCAGTTGGCCGCTGGCATCGGGGTTGTTCAACTGCATCTGTGCCAGGCTGTTGGCATCGGACAGGGCATCCACCCAGGGGTAGGCGGACTTGATCAGCACGGCATTGCCGGGGCCGTGTGCGCTGAAGTTCAGCGAGTCGCCCCCGCGTGAGTAGTACATATAGATGTACCCGCCATCGAGGAACAGGGCCTTGCGTTTTTCGGTATAGCCCAGCGAGGCGTGGCTGCCTTTGTCGACGAGGTAGTACGCCTCGGTCTCGATGATGCGCGCGGCCAGCCACAGGTTGCCATGGCGATGGCGGATGACTTTGCCCAGCAGGTCGCGGGCGAGGGCCTGGGCATCGCGGTCGAAAAAGCTGTCGGGCAGGGCGCGGGCCGGGCAGGGGGCTGTGGCGTGCATGCGGGTGGTTCGTGGTGATGAGGGCTCGGATCATAGCAATTAATTGCTTAATCGAGACTGAACCTGCGACGCGGCCGTGGTGGTGTGTTTCGCGGGCATGCCCGCTGCTGCAGTTTCGGTACAGGCCTTGTGGGCATTGGCTTGCTCAAGAATCCGATGGCACTGGGCAACGACGTTTCCGATAAGCCCGGTTACATCTTTCCTACATACAGCCCACGGCCAATCTCTACCATCCGCCACCCGCCGCTGGGCGTATACCAGCGCGGCAGTTATAATCAGCCGATTTCCCCTTTGCCAAGACACCGAGCCCATGACTGAGTCCGTTCTTGACTACATGACCCGCCTGGGTCGCGCTGCCCGTGAGGCCTCGCGGGTCATCGGCCGCGCCAGCACCGCGCAGAAGAACCGCGCCCTGCAGGCCGCCGCCGACGCGCTGGACGCTGCGCGCGCGGAGCTTACCGCGGCCAACGAACGTGACCTGGCCGCTGGCCGGGCCAACGGCCTGGAGGCTGCGCTGCTCGACCGCCTGGCCCTCACCCCGGCACGCATCGACGGCATGATCACCGGCCTGCGCCAAGTGGCCAGCCTGCCGGACCCGATCGGCGCCATTCGCGACATGAACTACCGTCCGTCGGGCATTCAGGTCGGCAAGATGCGTGTGCCGCTGGGGGTCATCGGCATCATCTACGAGTCGCGTCCGAATGTGACCATCGACGCTGCCAGCCTGTGCCTGAAATCGGGCAACGCCACCATCCTGCGTGGCGGCTCGGAAGCCATCCACTCCAACCGCGCCATCGCCACCTGCATCCAGCGTGGCCTGGCCGAGGCCGGGCTGCCGGCGGCGGTGGTTCAGGTGGTCGAGACCACCGACCGGGAAGCGGTGGGCGCGCTGATCAGCATGCCCGAGTTCGTCGATGTGATCGTCCCGCGTGGCGGCCGTGGCCTGATCGAGCGCATCAGCCGTGACGCCCGGGTGCCGGTCATCAAGCACCTCGATGGCATCTGCCACGTCTATGTCGCCGAGCACGCCGAGCTGGAAAAGGCCACGCGCATCGCCTTCAACGCCAAGACCTACCGCTATGGCATTTGCGGCGCCATGGAGACGCTGCTGGTCGACGCCAGCGTAGCCCAGGCGTTCCTGCCGCAGATGGCCCGTCGTTTCCAGGAAAAAGGCGTAGAGCTGCGCGGTTGCGAACGCACCCAGGCGATCATCGAGGCCAAGGCGGCTACTGAAGACGACTGGCACACCGAATACCTCGACGCGATCCTGTCGATTCGCGTCGTCGACGGTCTGGACCAGGCCATCGAGCACATCAACCACTACGGTTCGCACCACACCGACGCGATCGTCACCGAGCACCAGGGCCAGGCCCGGCGCTTCATGGCCGAAGTCGACTCGGCGTCGGTCATGCTCAATACCCCGACCTGCTTCGCCGATGGCTTCGAGTACGG
Organism: Pseudomonas sp. LS_2; assembly: GCF_042709235.1. Lineage (NCBI taxonomy): Bacteria > Pseudomonadati > Pseudomonadota > Gammaproteobacteria > Pseudomonadales > Pseudomonadaceae > Pseudomonas > Pseudomonas sp. LS_2. Next base: position 87,083 of record NZ_JAVAYC010000006.1, read on the forward strand.
CCTGGGTGCGGAGATCGGCATCTCCACCGACAAGCTGCACGCCCGCGGCCCGGTCGGCCTTGAAGGCCTGACCTGCGAGAAATACGTGGTAGTCGGCGACGGCCAGCTGCGTGGCCAGGAGTCCTGCTGAGTTGCGCAAGGCCCAGGCAGTCCGGCGTGTCGGCATCCTAGGCGGTACGTTCGACCCCGTGCACATCGGCCACCTGCGCAGCGCGCTGGAAGTCGCCGAGTTCATGGAGCTGGACGACCTTCGCCTGCTGCCCAACGCCCGGCCGCCGCACCGCGACGCGCCCCAGGTGGCGGCACCAGACCGCCTGGCCATGGTGCGCGACGCGGTAGCGGGGGTCGCGCAACTGAGCGTGGATGCCCGCGAACTGGCGCGCGACAAGCCGTCGTACACCATCGACACGCTCGAGTCGATCCGCGCCGAGCTGGGTGCTGACGACCAGCTGTTCCTGGTGCTGGGCTGGGACGCTTTCTGCGGCCTGCCCGGCTGGCATCGCTGGGAGGAGTTGCTGCAACACTGTCACATCTTGGTGCTGCAGCGCCCGGATGCCGATGTCGAACCCCCTGACGAGTTGCGCAACCTGCTGGCTGCGCGCTCACAGAGCGATCCCACCGCCATGTCCGGCCCGGCGGGGAACATTTCGTTCGTGTGGCAGACCCCGCTTGCGGTGTCCGCTACACAGATCCGACAGCTGCTGGCCAGCGGCAAGTCGGTGCGGTTCCTGGTGCCGGACGCAGTACTGGCCTACATCGAGGCGCGCGGTCTGTACCGTGCGTCGAACTGAGGGCGCCACGGGGCGCCTCATTCAATGAGTTGAACGAGTTTTATATGACCAAGCAGAAAATCAATGGCGAAGAACTGGTCGAACTGACCAAGGCCGCGCTGGAAGACGTCAAGGCCCAGGATATCCAGGTCATCGACGTGCGCGACAAGCACAGCCTGACCGACTACATGATCATCGCGACCGGTACTTCCAACCGCCAGATCAACGCCATGCTGGAAAAGGTCCGCGAAGCGGTCAAGGCCAAGGGCGCACAGCCCCTGGGCGAAGAAGGCAAGGGTGACAGCGACTGGGTATTGCTCGACCTCAACGACGTCATCGTGCACATGATGACCGCCGCTGCACGCCAGTTCTACGACCTGGAGCGCCTGTGGCTGGGCGCCGAGCAGAGCCGCGCCAACGATGGCAAGCACCACAGCCCGGAAAACGCCAGCCACGACTACTTCGACAAGCTCAAGGACCGGGAATAAGGACGCGTCATGCGCTTGCGCCTGATCGCGGTCGGTTCGCGCATGCCCAAGTGGGTCGAGGAAGGCTGGCATGAATACGCCAAGCGCCTGCCCCCGGAGCTTGCGCTGGAGCTGGTGGAGATTCCGCTCAACACCCGTGGCAAGAACGCCGATGTCGCCCGGCTGATTCGCCAGGAGGGTGAGGCCATGCTGGCCAAGGTGCAGCCGGGGGAGCGGATCGTGACCCTGGAAGTCCATGGCAAGCCCTGGAGTACCGAGCAGCTGGCGGCCGAGCTGGACCGCTGGCGCCTGGATGCGCGTACGGTCAACCTGATGGTCGGTGGCCCGGAAGGGCTGGCGCCGGAAGTGTGCGCGCGTAGCGAGCAGCGTTGGTCGCTGTCGCCGCTGACCTTGCCGCACCCGCTGGTTCGGATACTGCTCGGCGAGCAGATCTACCGCGCCTGGACCGTGTTGTCCGGGCATCCTTACCACAAATGAACCTGTAAGCCGTCCGATGCCGCAGCAGATCCGCCTCAAGGACCACGAGAAAGACGCCCGCCTGGTGCGCAACCGCGTCGTGGTCGGCGCGGTGGCGATCATGCTGTTGGTGTGCGTGCTGATCGCGCGGCTGTATTACCTGCAGATCATCCAGTACGACTATCACTCCACGCTGTCGGAAAACAACCGGGTGCACGTGCAGCCGATTCCACCGACCCGTGGGCTGATCTTCGACCGCAACGGGGTGATCATCGCCGACAACCGGCCCAGCTTCAGCCTGACCATGACCCGCGAACGTGCCGGCAAATGGCAGGACGTGCTGAGCACGATCATCGAAGTGCTGGAACTGACGCCCGATGACCGTGCCCTGTTCGAAAAGCGCATGAAGCAGGGGCGCCGGCCATTCGAGCCGGTGCCTATCCTGTTCGAGCTGACCGAAGACCAGATCGCCCGCATCGCGGTCAACCAGTTCCGCCTGCCGGGGGTGGAGGTGGCGGCGCAACTGGTGCGGCATTACCCACAAGGGCCGCACTTCGCCCACTCGGTCGGCTACGTCGGGCGCATCAACGAGAAAGAGCTCAAGGCCCTGGACCCTGTGAACTACAGCGGTACCCACCATATCGGCAAGACCGGTATCGAGCGTTTCTACGAAGACGACCTGCACGGCCAGGTAGGTTATGAGGAAGTCGAGACCAACGCCCGGGGTCGCGTGCTGCGGGTGCTCAAGCGTACCGACCCGATTCCCGGCAAGGACATCGTGCTGAGCCTGGACATCAAGCTGCAGGAAGCCGCCGAGCAGGCCCTGGCCGGGCGTCGTGGCGCCATCGTGGCCCTCGACCCGCGCACTGGCGAGGTGCTGGCGATGGTCAGCCAGCCGAGCTTCGACCCCAACCTGTTCGTCACCGGCATCGGCTTCAAGGCGTATGCCGAGCTGCGCGACTCGATCGACCGGCCACTGTTCAACCGCGTGCTGCGCGGCCTTTACCCGCCCGGCTCGACCATCAAACCGGCGGTGGCCGTCGCGGGCCTCGACGCGGGGGTCATCAACGCCAGCACCCGGGTGTTCGACCCGGGCTACTACCAATTGCCCAACTACGACCACAAATACCGCAACTGGAACCGCACCGGCGATGGCTGGGTGGACCTGGATGTGGCGATCATGCGTTCCAATGACACGTACTTCTACGACCTTGCGCACAAGATGGGTATCGATCGGCTTTCCAGCTACATGAACAAGTTCGGCATCGGCCAGAAGGTCTCCCTGGACATGTTCGAGGAATCGGCAGGGCTGATGCCATCGCGCGAATGGAAGCGCGCTACCCGCCGTCAGGCCTGGTTCCCAGGCGAAACGCTGATCCTCGGCATCGGTCAGGGCTACATGCAGGCCACCCCGCTGCAACTGGCCCAGGCCACCGCACTGATCGCCAACAAGGGCAAGTGGAACCGCCCGCACCTGGCCAAGACCATCGAAGGCAAGCCGCCGGTGGACGAGAACCCCATGGAAGACATCGTCCTGCGTGACAAGAACGACTGGGCCAAGGTCACCCACGGCATGGAGCAGGTGATGCATAACGCCCGTGGCACCGCGCGCAAGGCGACCAACGGAGTCCAGTACCGCATCGCCGGCAAGAGCGGTACCGCCCAGGTGGTGGCGATCAAGCAGGGCGAGAAGTACGACCGTAACAAACTCCAGGAGCGCCACCGCGACCACGCCTTGTTCGTCGCCTTCGCCCCCGCCGACGATCCGAAGATCGTGGTGTCGGTGATGGTCGAGAACGGCGAGTCCGGCTCCGGCGTAGCCGCGCCGGTGGTGCGCCAGGTCATGGATGCCTGGCTGCTCGACGAAAGCGGCCACCTCAAGCCCGAGTTCGGCCCAGCCACCGTCGCCCAGGAAACGGCCCCGTGAAGAACAATTTCGACCGCATGCTCTCCAGCGAGGATGTGATGCGCAGGCGCGCCAGCTTCCTGCAGCGCATCCATGTCGATGGCCCGCTGTTGCTCATCCTGCTGACCCTGGCGGCCGGCAGCCTGTTCGTGCTGTATTCGGCCAGTGGCAAGAACTGGGACCTGCTGATGAAGCAGGCGACCTCCTTTGGTATTGGCCTGGTGTCGATGTTCGTCATCGCCCAGTTCGAGCCACGCTTCATGGCGCGCTGGATACCGCTGGGCTACGTGGTCGGCGTGCTGCTGCTGGTGGTGGTGGATGTCATGGGCCATAACGCCATGGGCGCCACGCGCTGGATCAACATCCCCGGGGTGATTCGCTTCCAGCCCTCGGAATTCATGAAGATCATCATGCCGGCGACCATCGCCTGGTACCTGGCCAAGCGCACCTTGCCGCCCGACCTCAAGCACGTGGCGATCAGCCTGATGCTGATCGGCGTGCCGTTCGCGCTCATCGTCCGCCAACCCGACCTAGGCACTGCATTGCTGATCCTTGCCTCGGGGGCCTTCGTGCTGTTCATGGGCGGGCTGCGCTGGCGCTGGATCCTCAGCGCCATCTGCGCCGTGGTGCCGATCGCCGTGGGGATGTGGTACTTCATCATGCACGACTACCAGAAGCAGCGCGTGCTGACCTTCCTCGACCCGGAAAGCGACCCGTTGGGCACCGGCTGGAACATCATCCAGTCGAAGGCGGCGATCGGCTCGGGCGGGGTATTCGGCAAGGGCTGGTTGCTCGGCACGCAATCGCACCTGGACTTCCTGCCTGAGAGCCATACCGACTTCATCATCGCCGTGCTCGGCGAGGAGTTTGGGCTGGTAGGCATCTGCCTGCTGCTGATCGTCTACCTGCTGCTGATCGGTCGCGGCCTGGTCATCACCGCGCAGGCCCAGACCCTGTTCGGCAAGCTGCTGGCGGGCGGCCTGACCATGACCTTCTTTGTTTATGTGTTCGTCAATATCGGTATGGTCAGCGGCCTGTTGCCCGTGGTGGGTGTGCCGCTGCCCTTCATCAGCTATGGCGGAACTTCGTTGGTGACGCTGCTGTCATCGTTTGGCGTTCTGATGTCGATCCACACGCACCGCAAGTGGATTGCGCAGGTTTGAAAAAGGTGAAGAGTTCAATGCAAGCAGTGCGAAGCTGGGCTGCCCGATGCGTGCCGTGGATCGGCGCGATGGGCCTGCTCGGTGCGGCCCAGCAGGCCAGTGCCGGTGACTACGACGCGTCGCCCCAGGCGGCAGAGTTCATCGGCGAAATGACCCGCGACTACGGCTTCGCCGAGGAGCAGCTGATGGGCGTGTTCGGCGAGGTGCAGCGCAAGCAGGCGATTCTCGACGCCATTTCGCGGCCGGCCGAGCGGGTCAAGCCGTGGAAGGAATACCGCCCGATGTTCCTGACCGATGCGCGCATTGCCCGTGGCGTGGATTTCTGGCGCCAGCACGAGGCCGTGCTGGCCCGCGCCGAGCAGGAATATGGCGTGCCGGCCCAGGTGATCGTCTCGATCATCGGCGTGGAAACCTTCTTCGGCCGCAACACTGGCAACTACCGGGTGATCGATGCGCTGTCGACCCTGGGCTTCGACTACCCGCCCCGCGCCGAATTCTTCCGCAAGGAGCTGCGCGAGTTCCTCTTGCTGGCGCGCGACGAGCAGCTCGATCCGCTGACCCTCAAGGGCTCCTATGCCGGCGCCATGGGCCTGCCGCAGTTCATGCCAAGCAGCTTCCGCCATTACGCCGTGGACTTCGACGGCGACGGCCACATCAATATCTGGAACAACCCCGACGACGCCATCGGCAGCGTCGCCAGCTACTTCAAGCGTCATGGCTGGGTAGGTGGCGAGCCTGTGGTCAGCCGCGCCAGCGTGAGCGGGGCGCGGGTCGACGAAGGGCTGACCACCGGCATCGAGCCTGTGAAGACGGTCGCACAGTTGCGGGCCTTGGGCTGGTCGAGTCATGATGCGCTGCGCGATGATCTGCCGGTCACGGCCTTCCGGCTCGAAGGCGAAAACGGCCCGGAATACTGGATGGGCCTGAAGAACTTCTACGCGATCACGCGGTACAACCGCAGCGTGATGTACGCCATGGCGGTGCATCAGCTTTCCGAACAGCTGGTCCAGGCACGGGGCGTCAAGTAATGCGTGAACTCTTTACCACCAACACCTTCAAGCTGCTGACCTGCCTCGCGGTCGGCCTGGCCCTGGCCAGCTGTTCGTCCAGCCGCCCGGCACCGCAGACCGGCAGCGGCAACACCGTGCGTGCCCAGCCGGGCCTTGACATCAACCGGGCCCACAAGGATGGCGCGCCTTGGTGGGACGTTGACGTCAACAAGATCCCCGATGCCACCCCGACGGTTCACACCGGCAACTACAAGGCCAACCCCTACACGGTGCTGGGCAAGACCTACTACCCGATACAGGAATTTCGCAACTACCGCGCCGAGGGCACGGCCTCGTGGTACGGCACCAAGTTCCACGGGCAGAACACCGCCAACGGCGAACTCTACGACCTCTATGGCATGAGCGCGGCGCACAAGACCCTGCCGCTGCCGGCCTACGTACGCGTCACCAACCTGGCCAACGGGCGTAGCGTGATCCTGCGGGTGAACGACCGTGGTCCGTTCTATTCCGACCGCATCATCGACCTGTCGTACGCCGCGGCGAAGAAGCTCGGCTATGCCGAGAGCGGCACCGCCCACGTGCGCGTCGAGGGTATCGACCCGGAGCAGTGGTGGGCCGAGCGCGGCCAGAAGCCTCCGCTGGTGCTCAAGGAGCCGCAAGTGGCCCAGGCCCAGCCGGCGCCGGCCAATACCGGGCGCATCGAACAATGGACCCCACCGGCGCAGCAGCATGCAGCGCCCGTGGTGCCGGTTCAGGTAGGCGGCAACAATGTGCCGAGCAACAGCGGTGGCAGCTTCCTGCAGGTGGGTGCTTTCGCCAACCCGGATGCCGCCGAGCTGCTGCGCTCGAAGCTCAGCACCATGGTCAGCGCGCCGGTGTTCATCAGTTCCGTTGTGCGTAACCAGCAGACGCTGCACCGCGTACGCCTGGGGCCGATCAACAGCCAGGGCGAGATCCAGCAGGCCCAGGACAGCATTCGCCTGGCCAACCTGGGGCAGGCCAAGGTGGTCACTGACTGAACCGGCCCTGGCGGTCGGTTTTGTCATGAATTGCCGGGCGCCGCCATGTACAATGGCGGTTTTGCCCCTTGAGGCAAGGGCTGTGCGCCAGCCCAAAGCAGACTGAAACGCCGCAGGCCCCCTGCGGAACATCAGACACTTATCGATTTACGAGAGACGGATGAACATCACCAACCTTGCCAAACGACTTTGCCTGCCTGTCCTGCTGCTGATCGCGCCCGCTTCGTTCGCGGCCGAGCAGATGATGCCGGCGCCTCCGCAGCTGGCGGCCAAGTCCTATGTACTCATGGATGCGTCCAGCGGCAACGTGCTGGTCGAGAACAACGGTGACGAGCGCCTGCCGCCAGCCAGCCTGACCAAGCTGATGACCGCCTACATCGCCACCCTGGACATCCGCCGTGGCCAGATCGGCGAGAACGACCCGGTCACCGTCAGCGAGAACGCCTGGCGTACCGGTGGTTCGCGCATGTTCATCAAGGTCGGCAGCCAGGTCACCGTCAGCGACCTGCTGCACGGCATCATCATCCAGTCGGGCAACGATGCCTCCGTCGCCCTGGCCGAGCACATCGCTGGTAGCGAAGACGCCTTCGCCGACATGATGAACAAGACCTCCGCCGATCTTGGCATGTCCAACAGCCACTTCATGAACCCTACCGGCCTGCCGCACCCGGAGCACTACTCCTCGGCACACGACATGGCCCTGCTGGCGCGCGCGATCATCAACGAAGACCCGGCGCACTACGCGATCTACTCGCAGAAAGAGTTCTACTGGAACAACATCAAGCAGCCCAACCGCAACCTGCTGCTGTGGCGCGACAAGACGGTCGATGGCCTGAAGACCGGCCATACCGAGGAAGCCGGCTACTGCATGGTGGCGTCGGCGGTACGTGACGGCCAGCGCCTGATCGCCGTGGTGTTCGGCACCAACAGCGAGCAGTCTCGCGCTGCCGAGACCCAGAAGCTCCTGACCTACGGTTTCCGCTTCTTCGAAACCCAGACCTTCTATCAGAAGGGCACCGAGCTGAGCCAGGCGCCAGTCTGGAAAGGCGCCACCAACCAGGTGAAGGCCGGCCTGGCCAACGACCTGACCATGACTATGCCTAAAGGCCAGTTGAAGCGCCTGCAGGCTTCGATGACCATGAATCCGCAACTGACCGCGCCTATCGCCAAAGGTGACGTGATCGGCAAAGTGGAAGTCAAACTGGACGAGAAAGTGGTTCACAGCGCCGACCTGATCGCCCTCGATGGCGTCGAGGAAGGCGGATTCCTGCGCCGTATGTGGGATAGCATTCGTCTATTCTTCTATGGCTTGTTCAACTGATACGTGACCTGCATGCCCCCGCGTAACGCCGCGGGGGCATTGTTGTTGCCACGCCTTACGAGGGCGTTTGCGCCATGAGCGAACCCGACGTCAAGTCGCACAAGATCGAATTCCCCTGCGAGGATTACCCCATCAAGGTCATCGGCGATACCGTGGTCGGTTTCCGCGATACCGTGATCGAAATCCTCAGCAAGCACGCCAAGGTCGACCTGAGCACACTGGCCGAGCGTCAGAGCAAGGAAGGCAAGTACACCACCGTGCAGTTGCACATCGTCGCCGAGAGCGAGAACCAGCTGCACGACATCAACAGCGCCCTGCGAGCCACCGGCATCGTGAAAATGGTGCTGTGATGCAGGCATGCCTCGGTTTTCGCGATCTTGGCCTGCAGCGCTATGAACCGGTGCTGGAGGCGATGCGTCGCTTCACCGAGCAGCGAGGCCCGGATAGCCAGGATGAAATCTGGCTGGTCGAGCATCCGGCGGTGTTCACCCAGGGCCAGGCCGGCAAGGCCGAGCACCTGTTGGTGCCAGGCGATATCCCAGTGGTGCAGACTGACCGCGGCGGCCAGGTGACCTACCATGGCCCCGGCCAGCTGGTGGCGTATCTGCTGTTGGATGTGCGGCGCCTGGGCATCGGTGTGCGCGAGCTGGTCAGCCGCATCGAGCAGACGCTGGTGGCGTTGCTCGCCAGCTACGGCGTCGAGGCAGTGGCCAAGCCCGATGCGCCGGGTGTATATGTCGACGGGGCGAAGATCGCCTCGCTGGGCTTGCGAATTCGCAATGGTCGTTCTTTCCACGGCCTTGCCTTGAACGTGGACATGGACCTTGCGCCATTCCGCCGAATCAACCCCTGCGGGTATGCCGGGCTGGCGATGACCCAGCTGCGCGACCTGGCAGGGCCGATCGAACTCGACGAGGTCAGGACGAGGCTGCGTGGACAGCTGGTCAGGCACCTCGACTATGCAGAGCAGACGACCCTCACGGGCGGAATCGACTGAATATGACAACTGTGCAAGAAGCCGTGCCGAACCTGATCCCTACCCAGGATGCCACCCCGCGCCCCGCGCCGAAGAAGGTGGAAGCTGGGGTCAAGCTGCGTGGCGCCGAGAAGGTGGCGCGCATCCCGGTCAAGATCATCCCCACCGACGAGCTGCCGAAGAAGCCCGACTGGATCCGCGTGCGTATCCCGGTTTCCCCGGAGGTCGACCGCATCAAGCAACTGTTGCGCAAGCACAAGCTGCACAGCGTGTGCGAAGAGGCGTCCTGCCCGAACCTGGGCGAATGCTTCTCCGGCGGTACCGCCACCTTCATGATCATGGGCGACATCTGCACCCGACGCTGTCCGTTCTGCGACGTGGGCCATGGCCGACCAAAGCCGCTGGACCTGGACGAGCCGAAGAACCTGGCCATTGCCATTGCCGACCTGCGCCTGAAGTACGTGGTGATCACCTCGGTGGACCGCGACGACCTGCGCGACGGCGGTGCCCAGCACTTCGCCGACTGCATCCGCGAGATCCGCGCGCTGTCGCCGGGCGTGCAACTGGAAACCCTGGTGCCGGACTACCGTGGTCGCATGGAGGTTGCGCTGGAGATCACCGCGCAGACCCCGCCGGACGTGTTCAACCACAACCTGGAAACCGTGCCGCGCCTGTACAAGGCCGCACGTCCCGGTTCGGACTACGACTGGTCGCTGGACCTGCTGCAGCGCTTCAAGCAGCTGGTGCCGCACGTACCGACCAAGTCGGGCCTGATGCTTGGCTTGGGCGAAACCGACGAAGAAGTGATCGAGGTGATGCACCGCATGCGCGAGCACGACATCGACATGCTGACCCTCGGCCAGTACCTGCAGCCTTCGCGCAGCCACCTGCCGGTGCAGCGCTTCGTCCACCCGGACACCTTCGCCTGGTTCGCCGAGGAAGGCTACAAGATGGGCTTCAAGAACGTTGCCTCCGGGCCGCTGGTGCGTTCGTCCTACCACGCCGACCAGCAGGCGCACGAAGCCAAGATCAAGCTCTGAGCTGGGCCTGAGTGAAAATGCCGATGCGTGCCTGATGGCCGCATCGGCATTTTTTTGCCTGGTATGTATCCCAGTGGGTGAGGCGATGGCTGCCGGGCAGACTGACGCTCATCACCCCACAAGGAGTTGTTCGATGAACCGTATTGAATCGCCGACACGGGTATTGCCCGAGGCCCTGCCAGGCAATGCCTGCTTCGCTATCGTCGCGCCTGCAGGGCCCGCCCGCCTGGACGCCGGCAAGGCCGAGCAGTGGTTTGCCGAGCGGGGCTACCGATGCCGCCTCTACCCGGGCGTCGAGCAGGCGCAAGGCTACCTGGCAGGCTCCGACGCGCAGCGTGCTCAGGACCTGCACGATGCCTTCAGTGACCCTGGGATAGATGCCATTCTGTGCATGCGCGGCGGCTACGGCAGCATGCGCCTGCTCGACCGCCTGGATTTCGACCTGATTGGACGCCACCCCAAGCCGTTGATCGGCTACAGCGATATCACTGCCCTGCACAGCGCAATCAACCGCTACGCGGGCTTCGTCACGTTCCATGGTGCGATGCTCAATGCCGACCTGCTGGGCAACAAACTGGAGCCCACGGCCAGCTCCCTGTTCGAACAGCTAAGCGGCCAGAAAGGCGCGGGCGATGAGCTGGCCCATCCTGCGGCGTACCCGTTGACCTCGGTGGTGCCGGGCGTCGCCAGCGGTCGACTGGTGGGGGGCAATCTTTCGTTGCTGGGGGCGACCTTAGGCACCTTGGCCGAGGTCGATACGCAGGACAGCATCCTGTTTATCGAAGACGTCAATGAGCCGCTGTACCGGATCGATCGCCTGCTGACCCAGTTGCGCCTGGCAGGCAAGCTGGCGGGCGTGCGTGGTGTGCTGGTGGGAGATTTCGCTGGGGTCAGCGTGGCGGCGCTGACGCCGCTGCTGCGCGATACGTTCGAGCCGCTGGGTGTGCCAGTGCTGGCCGACTGGCGCAGTGGGCATTGCGACCCGAACCTGTGCCTGCCATTGGGCGCCAGGGTGCGGTTGGACAGTGATGGGCAGGCTTTGGTGCTGGAACAGGCGTTGTTCAGTTAGACCGTGGTGACACTTTCGCGGGTAAACCCGCTCCCACAGTTACTCTGTGGGAGCGGGTTTACCCGCGAAGAAGTCGCCGCGATTTCAGCGTTGACGCAGGCTATCGAGCAACTTGTGGGTCGGATAACCATCCGCCGGCCAGCCTTGCGCCTGCTGGGCATTGCGAATGGCCTTGCGGGTATTGGCGCCGATGATGCCATCGGCATTGCCCGCCTCATGCCCACTGGCATTGAGCAGGTTCTGCAGCTCGATGCGCTCGCTGCGGCTCAGCGGCAGGTCATCTTTCGGCCAGCTACCGGCAATGAAGCCCCAGCCGCTGAAACGGTCGCCCAGCAGGCCAACGGCCAATGCATAGGACGACGAATTGTTGTATTTGAGGATCGCGCGGAAGTTGTCCAGTACCAGGAACGCCGGCCCGCGGGCGCCTGCCGGCAACAAGAGGGCGGCGGAGAGCTGGCTGCTGCCGACCGGCAGCTGGGTGCCAGCAGGCAGCTTCACGCCCAGCAGCAACCATTCGCTGACCGGCTTGCGCTGTGCGCCGTCGGCCAGCCAGTAGTCGAAGCCTGCCGGCACCTGCACCTCGAAGCCCCAGGGCTGGCCGTGTTTCCAGCCAGAGGCTTGCAGGTAGTGGGCGGTCGAGGCCAGGGCGTCTGCGCTGCTGTTCCAGATGTCGCGGCGGCCGTCGCCATCGAAGTCGACCGCGTGGGTGTTGTAGGTGGTGGGGATGAACTGGGTCTGGCCCATGGCCCCGGCCCACGAACCCCGCATGGCCTCCGGCTGGATATCGCCGTTCTGCAGGATTTGCAGCGCCGCGATCAGCTGGTCCTGGGCGAAGGTCGGGCGGCGGCCTTCATAGGCCAGCGTGGCCAGTGAGCGAATCACCGACTTGTTGCCCTGGAAGGTGCCGAAGTTGCTCTCCATGCCCCATACCGAGACCAGGGTCTGGCGGTCTACGCCATAGCGTTGCTCGATGCGGGTCAGCAGCTCGGCATGCTGCTCGAGTAGCTTCTTGCCATTGCGCACGCGCACTGGCGACAGCGCGCCATCGAGGTATTCCCAGACCGGGCGGGTGAACTCCGGCTGGCTGCGATCGGCCTTGATCACGTCCATATCCGGGGTGACGCCAAGGAACGCGCGGTCGAACAGTGAGGCACTGATGCCGGCCTGCAAGGCTTGCTGGCGGAAGCCCGCCTGCCATTGGGCGAAGGTTTGCAGTGGCTGGATTTCGTTACTGGCACTGGGCGTAGTGCCCGGCAGCGTAACCACCGGGTTGGGCTGGGCGGGGGGCAGTGGCAGGGCATCGGCGGCGGTGGGTTTTTACGCGCAGGCGACGGGCAGGATCAAGCTTGAAGCCGCGATCAGCTGGCGGGGTTGCCAGCGTAGGGAAAGACGGAGGGGCATGCACAGGTCCAGGTTTGCAGTTCAAGTGCAGACCATACCATGACTGCGTCTTTTCATGCCGCCAGAAAGGAAGAAGCCTCCCACTCTCTCGAGTGGAAGGCTTCGCGGCGGTAGCTGCCTTTGCCTTTTCCTGGCTGTTCCTGGCGGCTGCGGAACAGGGGTTGAGCGATGATCGACTTGGCCTTGTTCGGGCCGTGTTTTTTCGGCTTTTTGCTCATGGCGAGACTCCCGGTTGGGTGGTGATCGGGGCGCACTCTAAGGCCACTGGGAGGGTGGGACCAATTGATTGTATTTATGACCGGCGTTACTCCGGCGGCAGGGCGATCCGCTGCCCGGCCATCAGCAGCGACAGCCGCGCCAGGCTGGTCCATGGCGAGCCTTCGGCCTGGCCCTTGATCTGTGCATCGATGCGCTGGGCGTCCTGCAGCAGTTGCGCCCAGCGCTGTGCGCTGAGACGCTGCAGGGCTTTGCTGACCAGGGGGCGACGCTTGTCCCACACTGGCGGGCGCGCCTGGCTGAAGGCTTTTTCCAGCGGCACGCCCTGGCTGAATTGTTGCGCCAGGCCGGCCAGCTGGCGCAGTTCCCGCGCCAGCGCCCAGAGAATCACCGGAGGCTCCACGCCCTCACCGCGCAAGCCCTCAAGCATACGCAGGGCATGGCTGGCCTCGCCATTGAGAATGGCATCGACCAGGCCGAACACGTCGAAGCGTGCGCTATCGGCCACGGCGGCCTGCACGGTTTCCACAGTTATCTGGTTGCCTTCGGCGAGTAGCTTGAGCTTCTCGATTTCCTGGGCCGCGGCCAGCAGGTTGCCCTCTACTCGCGCAGCGATCAGGTCCACGGCATCGCGCTGGGCCGACAACCCGGCCTGCACCAGGCGCTGGTTGATCCATTGCGGCAGTTGCTGGGCGTCCACTGGCCAGATCTGGATGAACTGGCAGTGCGCACCTTCCACCAATGCCTTGCCCCACTTGGTCTTCTGCGCACTGCCATCGAGCTTGGGCAGGCTGATAAGCAGCAATGTGTCTTCGGCAGGGCGCGAGCAGTACTCGATCAGTGCGCCAGCGCCTTTGTCGCCCGGTTTGCCGGAAGGCAGGCGCAGTTCGAGCAGGCGCTTCTGGGCGAAAAGCGACAGGCTGGCACCGGCCAGCAGCAGGTTGCCCCAGTCGAAATTGGCGTCGGCACTGAATACCTGGCGTTCGTCGAAGCCTTGCTGGCGCGCTGCATTGCGGATGGCATCGGCGGCTTCCTGACACAGCAACGGGTCGTCGCCGCTGACCACGTAAACGGGGGCCAGGCTGCCTTGCAGGTGCTTGTTGAGTTGGGCGGGGGCTAGCTTCATGGGAAGGGCGGGGCACCGAAGTGCCCCGGTCCGGCTCAGTTCGCCGGGATTTCCAGCGGCGACTGCTGCGGCGTGGCGTCCTGGATGCGCTGGGCTTCGCGCAGCGCTTCGGCCTCGGCACGGGCGCGTTCGTCAGCCTGCTGCTGCAGTTGCTCGAGGCGTGCCGGGGTCAGCTGTTGCAGGCGAACCAGCATGCGCTGGACCTGGTCGCCGCGCAGTTCCTCGCGCACTTGCGTCGCTTCCTGGCCGGACCCGGTGATGTTGTTGCCGTCATGGATGAAGATGCGCCGTACTTCCAGTTTGTCTTCCAGCAGCAGGGCATCGTTCTGGCCGACGATGGCGTACTTGAGCACCGCAGTCAGCTCGTACTCTGCCGAGCGGCTGCCGCCGGAGTAGGTGGCGGCGCGTTGCTCTTCCTGCTCGTCGGTCAGGATCAGCTTGTAGGGGGCGCCCGCGTGGACGTTCACGCCGCTGGTCTGGAGCGCGCGTCGCAGTTGCGTGACGGTCTCGCCGTAGGCGTTGCGTGCGCTGACGTCCAGCTCCTTGATGGCCAGTTCGGTAGTACCGCGCAGCTGGAAACCACAGGCGCTGAGCAAGACGGCCAGGCCTATAACCAGCAGATTGCGTTTGATCATGTTGTTGCTCCCTTGTGGGCCGATTACGCCCGCTCGCACAGTGCGCGAGCGGGCGCTGCCATCAGTTGGCGACGATGTTGACCAGTTTGCCCGGTACCACGATGACCTTGCGGATGGTCAAGCCATCGAGGAAACGCAAGACGTTCTCGTTGTTGCGGGCGGCCGCTTCGATTTCCTCACGGCTGGCGGCGGCAGGCATCTCGACCTGGCCGCGCAGCTTGCCGTTGACCTGTACCACCAGGGTCAGGGTGTCCTGCACCAGTGCGCTCTCGTCCACGGTCGGCCAGGTGGCATCGATCACGGCCTGGTCGTGGCCCAGTTGCTTCCACAGTTCGTGGCTCAGGTGCGGGGTGATCGGCGACAGCAGCAGCACCACGGCCTCCAGGCCTTCCTGGAGCAGGGCGCGATCCTGTTCGCTGGCCTGCGGGGCTTTTTCCAGCACGTTCATCACGGTCATCACCTGGGCGATGGCGGTGTTGAACTTGTGGTGCTGGCCCACGTCGGTGCTGGCCTGCTTGATCGCCGCGTGGATGGCGCGGCGGATGACCTTCTGCTCGTCGCTCAGCGCGGCGATCTCCAGCTTGCCAGGCAGGCCTTGGCTGACGTGGGCGTGGGCCAGGCGCCAGACACGGCGCAGGAAGCGGCTGGCACCTTCGACGCCGGAGTCGGACCATTCCAGGCTCATGTCGGGCGGCGAGGCGAACATCATGAACAGGCGGCAGGTGTCGGCGCCGTAGGCGTCGATCATGGCCTGCGGGTCGACGCCGTTGTTCTTCGACTTCGACATCTTCTCGGTGCCGCCGATTTCCACTGGCAGCCCATCGGTCTTCAGGCGTGCGCCAACGATCTTGGCCTTGGCATCGCGCTCGATCTCGACATCGGCTGGGTTGAACCAGTCCTTGCCGCCATTGCTGGCCACGCGGTAGTAGGTCTCGGCGACCACCATGCCCTGGGTCAGCAGGTTCTTGAACGGCTCGTTGGAGGTGACCAGACCTTCATCGCGCATCAGCTTGTGGAAGAAGCGCGCATACAGCAGGTGCAGGATGGCGTGCTCGATACCACCGATGTACTGGTCTACCGGCAGCCAGTGGTTGGCGGCCTTCGGATCGACCAGGCCACCTTCGTAGTTCGGCGAGGCGTAGCGGGCGAAGTACCAGGACGACTCGACGAAGGTGTCCATGGTGTCGGTTTCGCGCTTGGCCGCGGTGCCGCATTTCGGGCAGGTGCATTCGTAGAATTCGGGCATGCGCGCCAGTGGCGAGCCCGCGCCGTCCGGCACCACGTTTTCCGGCAGGGTGACCGGGAGCTGGTCTTCCGGTACCGGTACGTCGCCGCAGGATGGGCAGTGGATGATCGGGATCGGGCAGCCCCAGTAGCGCTGGCGGCTGATACCCCAGTCGCGCAGGCGGAACTGGGTGCGCGACTTGCCCAGCCCCTTGCGGATCAGCGCCGCTTCGATGGCGTCGAAGGCGCCCGGGAAGTCCAGGCCATCAAATTCACCGGAGTTGATCAGCTGGCCATGCTCGCCATAGGCGGCCAGCCACTCGCTGCCGACTTCATCGCCCGCAGGGGTGCGCACCACGGCCTTGACCGGCAGGTTGTACTTGTGGGCGAATTCGAAATCACGCTCGTCGTGGGCAGGTACGGCCATGACCGCGCCATCGCCGTAGTGCATCAGCACATAGTTGGCGACCCACACCGGCAGCTTCTCACCGGTCAGCGGGTGCTCGACCAGCAGGGAAGTGGCCATGCCCTTCTTCTCCTGGGTCGCCATGTCGGCTTCGGCCACGCTGCCGCTCTTGCATTCGTCGATGAACGCTTGCAGCGCCGGGTTGCCCTGGGCGGCCTGGGTGGCCAGCGGGTGTTCGGCGGCGACGGCCACGTAGGTGGCGCCCATCAGCGTGTCGGGGCGAGTGGTGAAGACCTTGAGCGCGCCGGCGTGGCCGATGCTGGCCTGGTCGTAGGGGAACTGCACTTCCATGCCGCGCGACTTGCCGATCCAGTTGCGCTGCATGGTCTTGACCTGCTCAGGCCAGCCCGGCAGCTCGTCGAGGCTTTCCAGCAGCTCGTCGGCATAGTCGGTGATGCGGAAGTAGTACATCGGGATTTCGCGCTTCTCGATCAGCGCGCCCGAACGCCAGCCGCGGCCATCGATGACCTGCTCGTTGGCCAGTACGGTCTGGTCGACCGGGTCCCAGTTGACGGTGCCGTTCTTGCGGTAGATCACGCCTTTTTCGAACAGGCGGGTGAACAGCCACTGCTCCCAGCGGTAGTAGTCCGGCTTGCAGGTGGTGACTTCGCGCGACCAGTCGAAGGCCAGGCCCAGGCTCTTGAGCTGGGTCTTCATGTACTCGATGTTCTCGTACGTCCACTTCGCCGGGGCGACGTTGTTCTTCATCGCGGCGTTTTCCGCCGGCATGCCGAAGGCATCCCAACCCATCGGCTGCAGGACGTTCTTGCCCAGCATGCGCTGGTAGCGGGCGATGACGTCGCCGATGGTGTAGTTGCGCACGTGGCCCATGTGTAGCTTGCCGCTCGGGTACGGGAACATCGACAGGCAGTAGAAGGTGTCCTTGCCTGGCTGTTCGGTGACAGCGAACGATTGTTGCTCGTCCCAGAATGTCTGGGCGGCGGCTTCGATTTCACGGGGCTGGTATTGTTCGTGCATGGCTACTTTTTGCTGAGAGGTAAAAGACCCTGTTTCCAGGCAGCGGAACCTCGCTGCGTCCGGCACTGCGGTGTCGTTGGAGTGAACGCCGTAGCATACATGAGCGCCGCGCATCGTGGGAAACCCAGATTGCGAAAGGCGCCGCGCGGGCCGTTGGTCGCGGCAGGCAGCTGCTTTTTGCAGCGGCGCTAAGCTCATCCGTGGGGGAGATATTTTTATCTTCAATGAGGTGAACGGATGGGAGAGTCGCAACCAACTGCAAACAAGCCGGAGTTGTACGAACGCCTGATCGACCGCCTGGGCCTGGCACTCGAAGTGGCCAGGACCTCCGTACGATTGCGCGACGAAATGCCCGCTGAGCTGGAGCTGCGCGGTCTGAGCCACGCGGAGTTCCAAGTCATAAAGGCCTACCTGGATACGCTTCCAGAGGGCTGCTACGCCAGTGCCGGTGCTTATCAGCAACCGGAGCCCAGCAAGGGCAAGATCGTCTGGCTCAAGGACAAGCAACGCCCGGCTGCCGTGGCAAAGTCCAGAACGCAACCTTCCAGATAGCCGTTCAGGATCGGAGGCGTGAGCCTGCTTGCGCCGTTCTTCGTTACACATCGTGCTGATCGGCACCGCCCAGCCACTTGTTGGCCGGTGTCGATCCTCTTACGCTGCACGCCTTCGCCGGAGGTGCGCAGATGTCAATAGTGTTCTTCATCAAACAATGGCTGATGCCGCCAGGTGCGTTGTTCCTGCTGCTGCTGGCTGCCTGGTGGCTGCGTGGGCGGCGTCCGGGCCTGGCCGCGGGCTGCTTCGTCCTTGGGCTGGGTGGCTTGTGGCTGATGAGCCTGCCGCTGGTGGTGCAGCAGGCGGCGCGCCAGCTCGAGACCGAGGCGCCGCTGTCTGTCGAGGAATGGGCCGGGCTTGCCGCGCGTGCCGATGCCATCGTGGTACTGGGCTCAGGGCGGGAGCGTGGCGACCCGGCCTGGGGTGGCCAGGACCAACCCACCGGTGTGGCGTTGGAGCGCATGCGCTACGCGGCGCAGTTGGCCAAGGCCTCGGGCTTGCCGGTGCTGACCAGCGGCGGGCTGCACTATGGCTCGCCGCCTAGCGAGGCGCACCTGATGGCCGAGCGCATGCAGGCGGATTTCGGCGTGGCGGTGAAGTGGAAGGAGGAAGCTAGCCGCACCACCTGGGAGAACGCCAAGCTCAGTGCGCAGTTGTTGCAGCCGCAGGGGATCCGCCGGGTAGTAGTGGTGACCCAGGCCTGGCACATGCAGCGCTCGCGCTGGAGCTTCGAGCGGGTGGGCTTCGAGGTGCTGCCGGCGCCGGTGGGGTTCCTCGGTGGGGACCATGCGCGGCCGTTTGCAGGGCTACTGCCAGAAGGCCGGGCCCTGTGGCGCAGTGGGCAATTGCTGAATGAGGTAGCGGGTCTGGTGGGGTATAGGCTGTTTTATTGAGGGTGCTCGCTCCGGCCTCTTCGCGGCAAGCCCGCCAAGAGGCGGAGTCGTCACACCGTCTTGGCGATCCGCCCCGCCAGCAACGCCCAACCCATCAACAGCACGCAGAGCACCGCCAGCGGCCATGAACGCCATTGCAGGTAAGGCGTCAGTTGCTGCATCGGCACTACCTCGCCATACAGGATCGCCCGCTGGAACTGCGGGATCTGCGCGGTGATCTTGCCGAACGGGTCGATCAGCGCGGTCACCCCGTTGTTGGTGGCGCGGATCATCCAGCGGCCAGCCTCCAAGGCGCGCATCTGCGCCATTTGCAGGTGTTGCAGCGGGCCGATGGAGGTGCCGAACCAGGTATCGTTGCTGATGGTCAGCAGCAGGTCGCTACGCGCCGCCAGCCCAGCGGCGAACTCCGGATAGACCACTTCGTAGCAGATATACGGCGCGATCTGGTAACCCTTGGCTTGCAGCAGTGGCTGGTCCTCCGGGCCGCGGGCGAAGTCCGACATTGGCAGGTTGAAGAACTCGATCAAACCGCGCAGCACATCTTGCAAGGGCACGTACTCGCCGAACGGCACCAGCTTTTGCTTGAGGTAGGTGCCGTCACCCTCGCCGGTTACGGTGATGCCGTTGAAGTAGCGGCGCTGCTGGTGCACCACTTCGCGTACCGGTACGCCAGTGATCAGCGCGCTGTGTCGGTCGGCGGCGAAGCTGCCCATCATGTCGATGTAGCCCTGGGCCTGGTCCTTGAGCACCGGCACTGCGGTTTCCGGCCAGACCAGCAGGTCGACCGGCTTGGCGCTGAAGCTCATGTCGCGGTACAGGGCCAGCTGCGCATTGATGTGCTCGGGGTTCCACTTCAGCTCCTGCTCGACATTGCCTTGCAGGGCGGCGACGGTCAGTGGGTCTCCTGCCGGGCGGGTCCAGGGGTGGCCTTTGAGGGCCAGGCCGACGCCCCAGGGGGCCGCCAGCAGCAGCACGCCGATGGCCAGGAAGGCCGGACGTGCCCGCAGGCGGTGCAGGTTGCACAACAACGCGGCGGACAACGCCAGGGTGAACGACACCAGCCACACGCCGCCCAGCGGCGCCAGGCCTGCCAATGGCCCATCGAGCTGGCTGTAGCCCGCGTACATCCAGGGGAAACCGGTGAGGAACCAGCCGCGGAAGGCTTCCTGCAACAGCCACAGCGCGGCGAAGCACAAGGCATCGGCCAGGGGCGCTTCGCTGCGGCGCAGCCAGCGGGCCCACAGCCAGGCGGGCAGGGCGATGAACCAGGCAAGACAGGCGAAGAATGCAACCAGCAGCACGATGGCCAGTAGCGGCGAGGCGCCGCCGTAGGTATTCATGCTGACGTAGATCCACCAGGTGCCGGCGCCATACAGGCCGAAACCGTAGTGCCAGCCGCGCCACAGGGCCTGGCGCGGGCTGAGCTCGCGCAGGCCGAGGTAGAGCACGGCAATGGCCAGCAAGGCGATCGGCCAGAGGTCGAACGGCGCCAGGGCCAGGGTGGTCGAGGCGCCGGCCGCCAGGGCCAGCAGGTTACCGGGCCAGCCGGGGCGGGTGATCCAGCGCATGTTTTTCCTTAACGGGTGATCGGTGTCAGGCGCAGCAAGTGTATCCGCCGGCTGTCGGCGTTGAGAATACGGAAGCGGTAGGCGCCGATCTCGGTGGTCTCGTTGCGCTTGGGCAGGTGGCCGAAGGCGCTCATCACCAGGCCGCCAACGGTGTCGAACTCATCGTCGGAGAACTCGCTGTCGAAGAACTCATTGAAGTTCTCGATCGGCGTCAGAGCCTTGACCAGGAAGTCGCCGCTTGGCAGCGGCTTGATATAGCTGTCTTCTTCGACGTCGTGCTCGTCCTCGATGTCGCCGACGATCTGTTCGAGCACGTCCTCGATGGTGACCAGGCCTGCCACGCCGCCATATTCGTCTATGACGACGGCCATGTGGTTGTGGTTGGCGCGGAACTCGCGCAGCAGCACGTTGAGGCGCTTGGACTCCGGCACGAAGGTGGCGGGGCGCAGCAGGTCCTTGATGTTGAAGTTGTCGCCGTTCTCCTTGAGGATCAGCGGCAGCAAGTCCTTGGCCAGCAGGATGCCCAGCACGTCGTCGTGGCTTTCGCCGATCACCGGGTAGCGCGAGTGCGCGGCGTCGATCACCGCCGGCAGGAATTCGCGTGGCGACTGGCTGGCCTTGATGCTCATCATCTGCGAGCGCGGCACCATGATGTCGCGCACCTGCAGGTCGGCGACCTGGATGGCACCTTCGACGATGGTCAGCGCTTCGCTGTCGAGCAGCTTGTTCTGATGGGCTTCGCGCAGCAGCTCCAGCAGCTCCTGGCGGTTCTTGGGCTCATGGGCAAAAGCCTGGGTCAGCTTACCCAGCCAGGACTTCTGCCCGTTGCTCGATCGATCTTCGCTCATGGCGGTTACTCGTGATCCTTGTGTGTATCAGTGTGTGAGGGGTTCGGTGTGGTCGTCGGCGTAAGGGTCCGGATGACCCAGTTCCGCCAGCAATGTTCGTTCCAGCGCTTCCATTTCCTCGGCCTCATCGTCGTCGATGTGGTCGTAGCCGAGCAGGTGCAGGCAGCCATGAATGACCAGGTGTGCCCAGTGCGCTTGCAAAGCCTTGCCCTGTTCCGCGGCCTCGCGCTCGACCACCGGCACGCAGATGACCAGGTCACCCAGCAGGGGGATGTCGAGCAATTCGTCGGGGACGTCGGCGGGGAAGGACAGCACATTGGTCGCGTAGTCCTTGTGCCGGTAGGTGTGGTTCAGCTCGCGGCCTTCGGCCTCGTCGACCAGGCGAATGGTCATTTCCGAGTCGGCGGTGCGCTGGCGCAGGGCCAATTCGCACCAGCGGCGGAAGGCGGCGTCATCGGGGGCAGGGGCGTCGGTCGCTCGTTGCAGGTCGAGTTCAAGCATCTTTGCTGGGCGCCTCGGGCTTGGCCTGGCGAGCTTCGAAGCGGTCGTAGGCTTCGACGATGCGCTGTACCAGCGGGTGACGCACCACATCCTTGGGCTGGAAGTGAGTGAAGCTGATGCCTGGCACGTCCCTGAGCACTTCGATCACGTGGGCCAGGCCTGACTTGGTGCCGCGCGGCAGGTCGACCTGGGTGATGTCGCCAGTGATCACCGCAGTAGAGCCGAAGCCGATGCGGGTGAGGAACATCTTCATCTGCTCCAGCGTGGTGTTCTGGCTTTCGTCGAGGATGATGAAGCTGTTGTTCAGGGTGCGGCCACGCATGTAGGCCAGCGGGGCGATCTCGATCACCTGGCGCTCGATCAGCTTGGCCACGTGCTCGAAGCCGAGCATTTCATAGAGCGCGTCGTACAGCGGGCGCAGGTACGGGTCGATCTTCTGGGCCAGGTCGCCGGGCAGGAAGCCGAGCTTCTCGCCCGCCTCGACCGCTGGGCGCACCAGCAGGATGCGGCGCACTTGCTCGCGCTCCAGGGCATCCACGGCGCAGGCCACCGCCAGGTAGGTCTTGCCGGTACCGGCCGGGCCGATGCCGAAGTTGATGTCGTTGGCCAGGATTTCCTTGACGTAGCGCTGCTGGTTGGCACCGCGCGGACGGATATTGCCCTTGCGCGTGCGCAGCGAAACGCTGACTTCGTTGGCGGCGGGGTTGTCGATGTTCTCGACCGTCGACTCCTGCAGGTACAGGTGGACGGTTTCCGGCGACAGGTCGGTGGCTTTGGTTTCGCGATACAGGCGGCGCAGCAGTTGCTCGGCGGCAGACGTGGTCTTGGTGTCGCCGATCAGTTCGAACTGGTTGCCACGGTTGCGGATCTCGATGGCCAGGCGTTGTTCGATCAGGCGCAGGTGCTCGTCGAACTGGCCGCACAGGTTGGCGAAACGGTGGGCCTCGAAGGGTTCGAGGGTGAAACGATGGGGTTGTATGGGAGCGTTCAAGGTCGTTTTTAGCCGCTCGTCGGCAATGGGAGTGCGTTCAAGAATACCCCTTGAGCGGCGGTGGCGGAAGCACCGAGGCGATCAAGGGTCGATACGGGTTGTCGGCCCCGTCGGCAAACGCTGACTGAACCAAGCCACAGGTGACTGGCCGCGTGGCAACGGATTATCGCACTGGAAGTTGACGATTCGGTGATGCGTGGCGGGCCGCTGCGTGCCCTGGCCAATGCCGCAGAAGCAGGTGTGCCGAGGCTCAGGGGAGTGGCGAGAAGGGTGTACGACCGTCTGCGCTTTGCAGTTCCAGCAGGTACTTGCGGAAGATCTGGCCGAGCACCTGGGTGGCGTGCTCGAGCTCGTCGCGAGGCATCTGCTCGGTGACTTCGTCGGCCATGTCCAGCGCTTCCTCGGCGCCGTTTACCGCCGCGATCTTCAGCAGGATATAGGCCTGCACGTTGTTGGCCTTCACGCCTTCGCCATGGAAGAACATGCTGCCCAGGCGGTACTGCGCCTGCGCCTGGCCTTGCAACGAGGCCTTGCCGAACCAGTTCAGCGCCTTGTCGAGGTCCTTGGGTGCCTGGCCACCGCTGTAGTAGAACTCGCCCAGCTCGTACTGCGCCTGGGCATCCCCGCTGCCGGCAACCTCTTCGCAAGCCTTCAGGGCGTTCTCCAGCGCTTGCGACGTTGCATCCAGCGTGCAGCGCCCGGTCGTTGGGATCAGCAACGAGTTACCGCCCTGCGCCAAGGCCAGCAGGGGCTGAAGAAGCAACAGGCAGCCCAGGGTCAGGGCGCGGCCGGTGCGGTTCATGGGGATCGACTTACCTCTGCAAAGCTGCGGCCAATGTGTCTGGTGGCACATTATGGGATAAGCAGCGCCTACCTTACAAAGTTTTACTCGAATTTCTAGCGCAGCCAGGCACATGCCTTGGCGCTGTGCCGGCCTCTTCGCAGGTAGATCTGCAAAGAGGCCGCAGGTTCACTTCAGCGCTGCGAACGCCCGCTCGGCTGCATCCAGGGTGATGGCCAGTTCCTTGTCGCCATGGGCGATGGAGGTGAAGCCGGCTTCGAATGCGCTTGGCGCCAGGTACACGCCGCCTTCGAGCATCAGGTGGAAGAAGCGCTTGAAGCGCTCGGCATCGCTGGCCATGACGTCATCGAAGGTGACGATATCGTCGGCACCGCTGAAGTACAGGCCGAACATCGCACCTGCCTGGGTGGTGACGAACGGCACGCCTGCCGCGTCGGCGCGCTGCTGCAGGCCGTCGAGCATGCGGCTGGTGAAGTCGCTGAGCTCGTCGTGGAAGCCAGGGCGGCTGATGAGCTTGAGGGTGGTCAGGCCGGCGGCCATGGCCAGCGGGTTGCCCGACAATGTGCCAGCCTGGTAGACCGGGCCCAGCGGGGCGATGCAACCCATGATTTCGCGTTTGCCGCCGAAGCAGCCGACCGGCATGCCGCCGCCGACGATCTTGCCGAAGGTCGACAGGTCGGGGGTGATGCCGTAGTAGCCTTGGGCGCCGCCCAGCGACACTCGGAAACCGGTCATCACTTCGTCGAAGATCAGCACCACGCCGTGCTTGTCGCACTGCTCGCGCAGGCCTTCGAGGAAGCCGGGCGCCGGCGGCACGCAGTTCATGTTGCCGGCCACCGGCTCGACGATGATGCAGGCGACGGTCTTGCCCACCTCGGCCAAGGTCTTCTCCACCGCCGCCAGGTCGTTGAACGGCAAGGTCAGGGTGTGCTTGGCGAAGTCGGCCGGCACGCCCGCCGAGCTCGGCACGCCCTGGGTCAGCAGGCCGGAACCGGCCTTGACCAGCAGGCTGTCGGAGTGGCCGTGGTAGCAGCCTTCGAACTTGATGATGGCATCGCGCCCGGTATAGCCGCGGGCCAGGCGGATGGCGCTCATGGTCGCCTCGGTGCCGGAGCTGACCATGCGCACCATTTCCATCGACGGCACCAGCGAGCAGACCAGGTCGGCCATCTCGGTTTCCATGGCGGTCGGGGCGCCGTACGACAGGCCGTGCTGCAACTGGTTGCGCACCGCGTCGAGCACCTGCGGGTGGCCATGACCAAGGATCATCGGGCCCCAGGAGCCGACATAGTCGACGTAGCGCTTGTCATCTTCATCGATGACATAGGCGCCTTCGGCGTGCTTGAAGAACAGTGGCGTACCGCCAACGCTCTTGAAGGCACGAACCGGCGAGTTCACGCCGCCGGGGATGTGTTTCTGGGCTTGGGCGAAGAGGGCTTCGGAACGGGACATGGGGTCTTCTCTCGAAATCAGGAAGCGAACAGGGCGTTGAAGGCGCGGGCGCGGCGGGTGACTTCCTGCGCGCTGTCGGCACCGAACAGGCCGTGGATCACCGCCAGCAGGTCGGCGCCATGGGCGACCAGCGGGGCGGCGTTGTCGAGGGTGATGCCGCCGATCACGGCAATCGGCTGCTTGACCTGGTCACGGGCCTGCTCCAGCAGCTCGAGGCTGGCTGCGGGGGCGCCGGGCTTGGTCACGGAATTGAAGAAGCGGCCGAAGGCCACGTAGCTGGCGCCTTCTGCAGCGGCCTGGGCGGCCAGTTCGAGACTGGCGTGGCAGGTGGAGCCAATGATGGCGTGGCGCCCCAGCAGGGCACGGGCCGGGGTCAGCGGGCCGTCGGTCTGGCCCAGGTGTACGCCCACGCCCAGGCGCGCGGCCAGCTCGGCATCGTCGTTGATGATGAGCTGGGTGCCGTAGCGTTCGCACAGGGTCTTCAGCGCTTCGGCCTCACGCAGGCGGCGGGAGGCGTCGTCGCTTTTGTCGCGGTATTGCAGCAGGCGCACGCCGCCTTCCAGCGCCGCTTGCACATAGGGCAGGAAATGACCAGCGAGCAACTGGCTGTCGGTAATCGCGTACAGGCCGCGTAGCTTCATGGGAGCGCCTCGTTTCAGGAGCAGAAGTCCAGGGGGAGCCGACGCGGCACGTACTGGCCCTTGCCCAACTGTTCAGCATCGCGCAGCGTTCGCCAGGTGTAGTCCAGGGCACTGCGCACCGCGCTTTGCAGTTGTTCGCCCAGTGCCAGGCGACCGGCCAGGGCACTGGCGAGGGTACAGCCCGAGCCGTGGTAGCTGCCCGGCAGTCGCTGGCAGGTCCAAGTGTGTTGTTGGCCATCGCGGCTGTACAGGCGGTTGTGGATTTCTTCCTCATCGCCATGGCCACCGGTAATCAACAGGTGCTTGCAGAACGGCAGGAGCTTTTCGGCGCACTGGTCTGCCGTACCTTCTGGCAGCTCGGCGAGAATGCGTGCCTCGGGCAGGTTCGGCGTGGCGATGGTGGCCCGTGGCAGCAGGCGTTCACGCAACGCATAACCGACCTCGTCCTTGCCCAGCCGACCGCCGCCGCCAGCACGCAGCACCGGGTCGCAGACCAGCGGCAGGTGAGGGTGCGCGGTCAGCAGCTCGGCGACGGTGTCGACCATCTCGATCGAGCCGAGCATGCCGAGCTTCACCGCCGCCACCGTGGAGTCGGCCAGCACCGCGTTGGCCTGGGCCAGCACCCACTCGCGGTCGAGGACGCGGAAGTCGGAAACGTCGACGGTATCCTGCACGGTCAGGGCGGTTACCGCAGGTGCGGCGTGGCACCCCTGGGCGATCAGGGCTTCGATATCTGCCTGCAGGCCGGCGCCGCCACTGGGGTCGTGGCCGGAGAGACAGAGGACAACGGGGCGGGAGCTGTAGATATTCATGGTCGGCGAGCTTACCACCAAACCTTTTGGCGAGCGTTGAGCGCTGCACGAAAATTCCTGTCCGTATGGTCATTTATATGATTCGGAGAATTCTGAAAGTGCTGCGCTAGAGCTGTTCCCAGTTAATTTGATGTGGCTACTGGCCAGCGCCGGAGGCTATGCTAGATTGCTCTGACAACTCGATAAACGGCCCTGCCGAATCAGCGTCGTCTCAAATGGATAGGAGGCAATCGCGACGCGACCGGACAGGCCATGCTGGGGCTGTATGCGCTATTTGCTGATTATGCTTCTGGGCTGCTTGCCCTGGTTCGCCGCAGCGGTCGACTTTGACGACGCCACGCGAAAACTTCCGTTGGGCAAGCTGATGCAGGTCCATGAGGACCGTGAGGGCAGTGCCACCATCGCCCAGGTCAGCGCCCCGGCGTTCGCCGCGCGTTTCCGCCCACATGACCAGGCCGTGCTCAACGCCGGCTATTCCACCTCGGCGCTGTGGATCAAGCTCGACCTGCGCCTCACCCAGCAGCGCTCGCGCAGCCCGCGCCAGTGGCTGCTGGAGCTTGCCTACCCGCCCCTGGACCACGCGGACCTGTACCTGCCGGACGAGCAGGGTGGCTATCGCCTGGCGGTGCGCACGGGCGATACATTGCCCTATGCCAGTCGGCAGATTGCGCAGAACGACTACCTGTTCGAGCTGCCGCTGGTGCCGGGGCAGACGATGACCGCCTACCTGCGCGTGCAAAGTGAAGGCTCGCTGCAAGTGCCCCTGACCTTGTGGGCCGCCGATGCCTATATAGAAGCGCAACCTACCCGCCTCTACGTGCTGGGCATGATCTACGGCGTGCTGCTGGTGATGCTGGTGTACAACCTGTTCATCTACCTCAGCGTGCGGGATGTCAGCTACCTCTACTACATTCTTTATATCGCCTCGTTCAGCCTCTACCAGGTGTCGGTCAACGGCGCCGGGGTCGCCTACCTGTGGCCGAACAACCCTTGGTGGGCCAACGCTGCCACGCCGCTGTTCATTGGCGCGGCAGGCGTGTTCGGTTGTCAGTTCGCGCGGCATTTCCTCAACTTTGGCAGGCTCAGCCGCAGTTTCGATCGCCTGTTGATGCTGTTGATGGCCGCTGGGGTAGGGGTGGTTCTGATGGCTGTGAGCATGCCCTACGGCTTGGCCTTGCGAATGGCGACGGGCCTGGCCCTGGTGTTCACCCTCGCGATCTTCGCTGCCGGGCTGTTCGCCTGGCTGCGCGGAGTACGCGTGGCGCGCTGGTTCATCTTCGCCTGGTCGGCGTTCCTGGCGGGCGGGCTGGTCAACACCCTGATGGTGCTGGGCTACCTGCCCAATGTATTCATCACCATGTATGCCAGCCAGCTCGGCGCCGCGCTGGAAGTGGCGCTGCTGTCGCTGGCCCTGGCCGACCGCATCAATGGCTTGCGCGAGGAGCAGGCCGGGGCGTTGCGCGACAGCGGGCTGACCCTGGAGCATCTCAACCAGCAGTTGGCGCGCAGCAACCGCCTGAAGGACGACTTCCTGGCGACCGTGACCCACGAACTGCGTACACCGATGAGCGGCGTGATCGGTGCACTGGAGCTGATGCACACCCTGCCCATGTGCGCCGAGCAGGCGCAGTACCAACGTACTGCCAAGGGGGCCGCCCAGGACATGATGACCATGGTCGACGATATCCTCACCCTCACCGAACTGCACGCCGGCCGCCTGCGTGCCTACGGTGCACCGTTCAGCCTGCGCAGGCTGTTGCAGGACCTGCGCGGTGAATACGCCGACAAGGCGCAGCAAAAAGGCCTCTACCTGAGCCTGGACATTCCCACCGACCTGCCCGACAACCTGGTAGCCGACGTGCAAAAGCTCAAGCGCTGCCTGGCCTGCCTGGTGGACAACGGGCTGAAGTTCACCCACCACGGGGGCGTGATGATTCAGGTCAGGGCGCGCGAGGCCGGGCCGGGCAGCCTTGTCCTGAGTATCACGGTGAGCGACAGCGGCATCGGCTTCGAAGATATCGACCAGGCGATCCTCTACCAGCGCTTCTTCCAGGTCGATGGCTCCATGACCCGGCGCTATGGCGGCCTGGGCATCGGTCTGTCGATCTGCCGACAACTGGGCGATCTGATCGGTGCCACGTTGTCCCACGAGTCGACACGGGGTCTGGGCAGCCGTTTCGAGCTGACGCTGGGCGTGGCGATGGTGTCCTTGCACGCGCCCAAGGGCCAGGAGGCGTGGGCTCCGGATCGGGCTCTATGACGGCAGGACTGGCGCTTTTGCCACTTTGACAGCCGTGCAATGAGTGCTTCACTGGGTTTTCCAGGCCCGACCTGACCCAGGGAGCCCCTCATGAACCTGCACCAGTACGCCGAAACCCACGAAGTCACCAACCAGCCGCCATCGCTCGATGGCGCCAACCTGTATCGCCTCGACCAGCCCTTGCAGGAATGGTCGCGTTACTTCGGTGCCGGTTGGGCCGAGTCACGGATCGACGCCTATGGTGCGCTGGCCGGTGGCCCGCTGATGGCCGCCGGCTTCCTGGCCAATGCCCACAAGCCTACGTTCAGCAGCCATGACCGCTTTGGCCATCGCATCGACCTAGTGGAATTCCACCCTGCCTACCATGAGCTGATGCGCGCCGCCGTCGAACACGGCCTGCCCTCGCTGCCTTGGGCCGAGCCGCGCCCGGGCGCCCATGTGGCAAGGGCCTCGATGACCTACCTGCACAGCCAGGCCGAGGCCGGTACCGGCTGCCCCCTGACCATGACCTTTGCCGCCGTGCCGGCACTGCGCCTGCAGCCGGAGCTGGCGCAGTACTGGCTGCCCAAGGTCCTGGCCCGCGAGTACGACCCGCGCAACGTCGGCGACCGGCACAAGGCGGGGGTGACCCTGGGCATGGCCATGACCGAGAAACAGGGGGGCACCGACGTGCGTGCCAACACCACGCGGGCCTACCCTGTGGGAGCCCCGGGCCCAGGCCAGGCCTACGAGCTGGTGGGGCACAAGTGGTTCTGCTCGGCGCCCATGTGCGATGCCTTCCTTACCCTGGCCCAGACCGAGAAGGGCCTGAGCTGCTTCCTGTTGCCGCGCCATCGCCCGGACGACAACCGCAACCAGTTCTACATCCAGCGCCTGAAGAACAAGCTCGGCAACTGCTCCAATGCCTCCAGCGAGGTGGAGTTCCGCGGTGCCCTGGCCTGGATGATCGGCGAAGAAGGGCGCGGCGTGCCGACCATTATCGAGATGGTGGCCATGACCCGCTTCGACTGCATGGTCGGCTCCAGCGCCCTGATGCGCCAGGCCTTGACCCAGGCTGCGCACCACTGCGCGCACCGCAAGGTCGGCGGGCGCGTACTCGGCGAGCAGCCATTGATGCAGAACGTGCTCGCCGACCTGGCCCTGGAAAGCGAGGCCGCGCTGGCCTTGAGCCTGCGCATGGGCCAGGCGCTGGATCAGCTGGATGACCCGCAGCAAGCGCATTTCGCCCGCCTGGTGACGGCGGTGGGCAAGTACTGGATCTGCAAGCGCGCCCCGGCAATGATCAACGAGGCCGCCGAGTGCCTGGGCGGTGCCGGCTATGTGGAAGACAGCATCCTGCCACGGCTGTACCGCGAGGCGCCGGTCAACTCCACCTGGGAAGGCTCGGGCAACGTACAGTGCCTGGATGTGCTGCGCGCGCTGTCCAAGGAGCCGGGTGTGCTCGATGCGCTGTTCGTCGAACTGGGCGACGGCCATGGCGACCCGCGCCTGGCGGCGCATATCGGCAACCTCAAGGGCGCCTTCAGCGACACCGAGGATATCCAGTACCGCGCTCGTCAGCTGACCGAGGACATCGCCGTGGCGTTGCAGGCCAAGCTGTTGCTGGAGGCCGGTAATGCCACGGTCAGCGATGCCTTCATCGGCAGCCGCCTGGGCGGCGGCGGGCGGGTGTACGGCGCGTTGCCACGGGGTGTGGATGTGGCAGCGCTGGTGGCCCGGGCTACGCCCCTGTAACCGAGTTGGCTTCTTCGCGGGCAAGCCCACCCCTTCGAGTATCACCCTACAAGCGGTTTTACCCGCGAACTGGGCGACGCCGACCTGTGGGGGTGTAATTGCAATCGATCGCAGGCAAGATGGAAACACTGCATGACCAGAAGACAGGAAGCCCAGCGTGAGCCAAGCGTTTGTAGTCGTTGATACCCCCGAACAGGCCGTCGATCGTCTGGCGGCCCTGCACGAACAGGCCACCGAGGCCCTCAGCCAGGCCCTCAAGCGCTACCTCAAGGACCGCACCGAACCCGACCAGGACCAGCGCGCGCTGTTCCGCTACCCGGCCCTGCGCCTGACCTACTACAGCCACGGCGAGGTCGCCGCTACCACCCGCGCCTACGCCAAGGTGCAGGTGGCTGGCACCTACAGCGTCACCGTCACCCAGCCGGCGGCTTTTCGTGGCTACCTGCTGGAGCAACTGCGCCCGCTGATGGCCGACTACACCGTCACCCTCGAGGTCGGCGTCAGCGAGCAGAACATCCCGTACCCCTATGTCGTCGACCAAGGCGATGAACTGGCCGGCAGCGGCATTACCGCAGCCCAGCTGGCCCGGGTATTCCCCAGCACCGACCTGTCCGCCGCCACCGACAATATCGCCGACGGCCTGTGCGACTGGGGTAACGCCGACACCCTGCCGCTGGCGCTGTTCGATGCGGCCCGCGTGGACTTCTCGCTGCGCCGCCTGGTGCACTACACCGGCAGCGACTGGCGCCACATGCAGCCGTGGATCCTGCTGACCAACTACCACCGCTACGTCGACCAGTTCATCGGCCATGGCCTGGAGCAACTGCGCGACGACCCGCGCTTCGTGCGCATGGTGCTGCCGGGCAACGTGGTGATCGAGAAGGGCATGGACGATGGCGAGACCCAGGCCCTGGTGGCCAGCGTGGTCTGGCACCGCTACCAGATGCCGGCCTACCACCTGATCGCCGCCGATGGCGACGGCATCACCCTGGTCAACATCGGCGTTGGCCCGTCCAACGCCAAGAACATCACCGACCACCTGGCCGTGCTGCGTCCGCACTGCTGGCTGATGATCGGCCACTGCGGTGGCCTGCGCCAATCCCAGACCATCGGCGACTACGTGCTGGCCCACGCCTACATGCGTCGTGATGGCATTCTCGATCGGGTGGTACCGCCGAACATCCCGATCCCGGCGCTGGCCGAGGTTCAGCTGGCGTTGCAGGAAGCAGCGGCGCAGGTTACCGGCGAGCGTGGCGAGCAGCTTAAAAAACGCCTGCGCACCGGCACCGTGCTGACCTATGACGACCGCAACTGGGAGCTGCGCTGGGCCCAGGAACGCCCGCTGATCAACCTGTCGCGCGCCGTCGCGGTCGACATGGAGAGCGGCACCATCGCCGCGCAAGGCTACCGTCTGCGGGTGCCCTACGGCACCTTGCTGTGTGTTTCGGACAAACCGCTGCACAGCGAGATCAAGCTGCCCGGGTCGGCCAACGCCTTCTACAACCGCGCGGTCAGTCAGCACCTGAAGATCGGTATCGCCGCCCTCGACCTGTTGCGCACCGAGCTCAACTCGCTGCACTCGCGTAAACTGCGCAGCTTCGATGAGCCGCCGTTCCGCTGAGGATCCATGCCCCTGCCACCCCGCTCCAAGCCGCGTCATCCCACGGCGCGGCCAACCGGTCCGCGCCGCCCGCCGAAGGCGCCGCCGGCCGAGCCGCGCCTGATCCTGTTCAACAAACCCTTCGACGTACTGACCCAGTTCAGCGACGGCGAGGGCCGCGCGACCCTCAAGGACTACATCGATATTCCTGGCGTCTACCCGGCCGGACGGCTGGATCGCGACAGCGAAGGCCTGTTGCTGCTGACCAACGATGGTCGGTTGCAGGCGCGCATCGCCGACCCTAAGCACAAGCTGCCCAAGACCTACTGGGTGCAGGTGGAGGGTGAGCCGAGCGAGGAGCAACTGCGGTGCCTGCGTGAAGGGGTCGAGCTCAACGACGGCCCGACCTTGCCCGCCCAGGCGCGGTTGCTGGACGAGCCGCAGCTATGGCCGCGCAACCCGCCGGTGCGTTTTCGCAAGAGCGTGCCGACCGCCTGGCTGGAGTTGGTGATTCGCGAGGGGCGCAACCGCCAGGTGCGGCGCATGACTGCGGCAGTGGGGTTGCCGACCTTGCGTCTGGTGCGGGTGAGGATTGGCGACTGGGCGCTGGATGGGCTGGAGCAGGGCAGTTGGCGCGAGGTGCCGGCCAGGCTGTAGGGTGGTGCTGGCCGCGAAGAGGCCAGCAGAACCGCTACACCCCTTCAAGCATCCCCACCACCACGCTCTTGATGATAAAGGCCAGCACCCCCAGCCCCAGCACGAAGAACAGGATCAGCGTGCCGAACTTCCCGGCCTTGGACTTCTTCGCCAGGTCCCAGACGATGAAGCCCATGAAACCGATCAGCACGGTGACCAGGATGATCATCATCCACTCTTCGAATTTTGCAGGATCCATCGATGTGCTCCAGGCGTGTCAGCGCAGGTGGGTCAGGGGCATCTCGGTGCTGGCCAGCACCTGGTTGAGCACGAAGCTCGAGCGCACGCTGGTGACGCCTTCGATGCGGGTCAGGCTGCCCAGCAGCAGTTTCTGGTAATGGTCCATGTCCGGCACCACCACTTTGAGCTGGTAGTCCGCGTCCATGCCGGTGACCAGGCTGCACTCCAGCACTTGCGGCAGGTTGCGGATGGCCGCCTCGAAGGTCTCGAAGCGCTCCGGGGTGTGGCGGTCCATCCCGATCAACACGTAGGCGGTCAGGCTCAGGCCGAGCTTCTTGCGGTCGAGCAGCGCCACCTGACGTGAGATATAGCCGTCGTCTTCCAGTTGCTTGACCCGTCGCGAACAGGGGGAGGGCGAGAGGCCGATGCGCTCGGCGAGCTCCTGGTTGGAAATGCGGGCATCGCGCTGCAATTCGGCGAGGATGCTCAGGTCGTAGCGGTCGAGCTTGCTCATGGATGAAGCCTGTTCTGTTCTAATTGCGGCGAATTATCAATCCAGGGTGAAAAATTGCGCAAGTGCTATTTATCAGAGCAATCTTCGCAATCGCCTGTCGCGGCCTGTGCCGTATCTTTATCACCAGAATCACTGCCCGGACATCAGTCCACGGCGATGCGCCCCAGACGGGCGCTCGCGGCCAGCCATCCTATCGGATCCGCCTGGCCCCCGGGCGACACGGCGACCACAAGACGCCGTGAGGTGAGCCGACGCCACAAGCGTCGAGCACGGACGAATATTCCCAGAGGGAGGCCCGCGGCCTCCCTTTTTTATGTCCGCTTTTTCATACCGATGCTCGTCGGCCACGTTAGACTGCGCACAATTCCTACGCTGTTTTCTTCACCGAGAGGGTCACCATGAGGGCGCGCATCTGGCAGTTGGCAGGTGTTGGATTGTTTGGGCTGGGCATCAGCCTCGGCGCGATGGCCCAGGGGCCTGGCGATGAGCGCGGTGGCCATGGCGGCCCGCAAGACCCCGGCGCCAACGCAGCGGGCAGTTCGCCGCTGAACAGCCGCCCCGAGGTGTATCAGACCGAGCCGCCGCGCCAGGGCTACTACCAGGACATTCCCCGGCGCAACGGCGACAACCGGCACTGGCAGGCAGGCGGCCCTGGCCAACGGCCCGGCGGTGACTGGCAAGACCGTCCCGATGGGCATGGCAATGGTTGGGGGCCAGGCCCGCAGTACCGACCCGGGCATACCATCGATCGCTTCCCCGACCGCTACTGGAAGGTGCCCTATCGCGGGCGCGACTACTTCTTCTCCAATGGCTACTGGTACAGCCCGCAAGGCCCGGGCTACGTGGTGGTGCGCCCGCCCTACGGCGTGCGCGTGAACTACCTGCCGCCGTATGCGCGTGAGATCTGGATAAACAACGCCTTGTACTTCCTGGTGACGGACACCTACTACCAGTACCAGGCTGGCAGCGGCGAATACGTGGTGGTCAACCCGCCCACCGCA
Organism: Pseudomonas sp. LS_2; assembly: GCF_042709235.1. Classification (NCBI taxonomy): domain Bacteria; kingdom Pseudomonadati; phylum Pseudomonadota; class Gammaproteobacteria; order Pseudomonadales; family Pseudomonadaceae; genus Pseudomonas; species Pseudomonas sp. LS_2. The sequence continues at coordinate 121,392 of NZ_JAVAYC010000006.1, forward strand.
GCCCCCGAGCCGATCGCCCAGCAGCCTGGCAACGGCTATGACGTCATCGCCTACCCGGTGAGCGGGCAAGGCCCCGATCAGCAGGACGAAGACCGTTACCAGTGCCACCGCTGGGCAGTGAGCGAGTCCGGGTTCGACCCGGCTACAGCGACCTATGCGCCGCCGGCCAATGTGGCCAGCAACTACCGCAGGGCGCTGGGGGCTTGCCTGACTGGGCGCGGCTACAGCGTCAACTAGGCCGCCACTGACCCAACAAAACTAGACCGGATCGGCATGCACCAGCACATCCGCCCGCGGGTACCGCGCGCGGATCGCCTCCGACGCCGCCACGCATAGCCCATGGGCCTTGTGCAGCGGCAACTCCGCCGGCAGCTCCAGATGCACCTGCACGAACCACTGGCCGCCCGACACCCGCGTGCGCAAATCATGGGCGCCTTGTACGCCAGGAATCGCCAGCACCAGTTCGAGCATGCGCTCGCCGATGTCGGCGGGCAGTTCCTGGTCCATCAGGATGCCCGTACTCTCCCGGGCGATCTGCAACGCGCTCCAGAGGATGTACAGGGCGATCCCCAGTCCGAACAGCGCGTCGAGCTGCGGCCAGCCGAAGCGCGCCAGCAGCAACGCCAGCAGGATGCTGCCATTGAGCAGGAGGTCGGAGCGGTAGTGCAGCGAATCGGCGCGCACGGCGGTGGAGCCGGTGATGCGAATGACCTTGCGCTGGAAGGCCAGCAAGGCCAGGGTCAGCGCCAGCGACAGCAGCATCACGGCGATTCCGATGGCCGTGTCGCCCAAGGGTTGTGGGTTCTGCAGGCGCTCGAAAGCCTGCACCCCGATCAGCACCGCGCTCACCCCGATGAACAGCGCTTGGGCCATACCGGCCAAGGCCTCGGCCTTGCCATGGCCGAAACGATGGTCATCGTCGGCCGGGCGCAACGCATAGTGCACGGCGAGCAGGTTGAGCAGCGAGGCCACGGCATCCAGTGCCGAGTCGGTGAGCCCGGCCAGCAGGCTCACCGAGCCGCTGAACCACCAGGCCAGTGCCTTGCTCAGCACCAGCAGGCTCGCGACCGCCAGCGATGCGCGCGTGACCAGGCGCAGCAGGCGTTGATGTTCGGCCGGGGGCGTCATGCGCGGGGCAATGTCCTTGTGGCGATCAGGCAGCCGGTACCAGGCCGTAGGCGGCCAGTTGCTCGACGCTGCCGCGGTGCTGGATGAGCCGCGGGTCGTTCAGCGGCAGGCGCTGGCCCAGTTCGCTTTCGAGAATAGCCTGCAAGCGCAGGTTGTCGACCGTGCCGTCGGCCTTGATGGCGGGCTTGAGCAGCGCCGGGTCGACATGCGAGGTCAGGCCGCCAGGGTAGTAGATGGCGCCGGTGGCGAAGTCCACACCAAAGGCGATCAGGCCGGGAATCACATAGAACAGCAGGCCGACGGCGTCGAGCGCGACGATCACCGGGTCCAGCTTGCCTTCGATCTGGCCGCGTCGGTCGGGGTAGAAGATGGAGCCGCAGGCCGTCAGTTGGGTCAGCAGGGTGGCAACGAGGGCGCCACCGATGACGCGAGAAGGGATGCGCATGTGAATCTCCGGAAGGTTGCGACAGAGGGAAGGCTAAGGGCCTGCACCTGTATTTCAGACCATGATAAGGCAGGCTCGGTTCGCCGTTATACGCGGTCGATTGTTCGAGGGCCAGGGTCTGGTCATAGCCTGTCACTACTTGACGGCGATCGGCCGTCTGCACCTTGGAGGTGAATGGAAATTGATAGGCGTCGAGCCATCCGCGAGGGATGGCCCAACGGTTTCATCAGGTAGGTTTCGTGCCGGATGGTCCTTCGCCGCTCGGATTGCTCAAGGCTGGCGCCTCGCCGAGTTCCGCCAGTTCGATGTTATTGGTCGGGGCCGTGCTCTTGGGGCTAGTCGCCATGTCATGAAGCGTATTGACGAAACTGATGGTGCCTTGTGTAGGGAGCTGGGCAGCGCCACGAAGCATGTGATAGACGTTTTCCAGGTTGCGCGGCAAGCCACCGTCCGGCTGGGTGTGGGGGAGGCCTTCACGGTTTGGATCCATGATGTTGTTCAACGGTACTTGCACCCGTCGAGAGAGTTTATCCGTACCGTGCAATGCCGTGTTTTCCAAAGGGGCCGATGGGCTGTTCGAGAAGAACGGGAATAGGTTCAAGCCCGAGATGAAAAACGCCTTGACGACCTCGTGCATTTTGGCCGTCGCGTCCGCGTCTTCGCTTGCCGACGAGCTGTTCGCTACCCCATCACGCATAGCGATCCCTCCGCCTACGCCAAGGATCCGGTTGGCGTAGTCGCTGGCATTGGCCATGTTGAATGGGTTGACCTTTCCAAACGCTCCGGAAGCCGTCTCCGGCAGCAATTCGCTCCAGGTCTTGGTTTCCGCCTTGATGCGATAGGTGGGAATCTGCTCCTCTCCATGGGTTTGCACGTATTTCGCCACTGCATGACCGCCAGCCATGAAAGTACCACCCACTGCCGAGGCAATAGTGCGCGCGGCGATACCTGAAGCGTTTACCGAGGTGAATTGATTCACCGTTTCCCGCACCGCCTGGGCGGCTCCGAAGGACAGGTAGCCGGTGAAGTCACCGCTTACGGTACCAAAGTTGTTGGCGTTCTGTTTCAGTTTGAAATCGTCACGCTTCTTCTGCTGGACAGCGCCAAGTTCATTGAGTTGTTCTTCTGTGCGGATGACCTGTTTCCCATTCTCGCTAACGACCCTTAACGGCTTGGGGTATACGGCCGTCGGATCGACCTTGGCCAGGGCTCCGCCAATGGTTTTGTCGACGAACGCCTGGACAAATGGGCGAATGCCGTCGCTGATAAACTTGTGAGAGGCGCCAAGGACCGCGGAGGTCGTCGCAACGTGTGCGGTGAAGGAGGCATCCTTCATTTCCTCATCGATCGCTGCGGTGATCGCGCCGAAATGGCCGGCGGACGCAATGCCTTGAGGGATTCCCGCGTCGGCGAAGACCGCCAGGCCGGTGAAAAAGCTGGGTTGGGTCTTGAGGTCGGCGATGTGGTCCTCGCGGGCGACGTTCTTCAGGGCGATGTCCAGGCCCTCGTTAGCCTTAGTCGCCTTATCGAGCAGGGTCGGGGCTTTTTCATCGTCCTCGTCCTTTTTGATCAACTCAGCGAGTTCCGTGCGCACTGCCCGCAGCTGAACCAGTTCGTAGCGCGCATCGTCCTGCTTTGTCTTGGGCAGATCGTTGTTACCCGAGGCCTCTTGCGCAAGGGCGATACGGCTGTCCAGGAAGGTGTTCAGGCGTTCGGGCAGATCCTTCGTTATGGCCTTTATGACACCCTTGGCGTACCCACGGAAGGCAGCATGGCTGCGCTGCAGGTGCGGCAGGTCCTCATGTCCCTCGGATGTGTCGATCACTTCCTGGCACAACGAGTGGTAGGCACCGAGGGTGTCGCCTACGCGTGCGCAGTGGGCACCCCAGACCGCCGCGAAACCCCCGTCTTTTTTACGGTCTGGCGCAGGTTTTCTCAGGTAGGCGTTGAGGTCGTTCTCGAAGGCTTTGGTTTCCTCGTGCCCCGACAGCATCGGATGGGTTTTGCCGCCCAGTCCGGCCAGGTGCTGGTGCATGTCCTGGTAGCCGGTGCCGGGCGCAAAGCCCAGTGCCATGCCTTCCAGTTTCATATGCTCGCGGGCATAGCCAAGCGGATTGGCAGCAAGGTCCTGCTTGCCAAGGCTGGCGATCTGCGTCTGCAGGTCCTTGGTGTTGCTGGCCAACGCTTTTTGCGCATCCGAGCTGGGCTTGCCGGTGAAATGGTAAGGCACAAGGGGCGTGGTGGAGGGGCGGACATGCTCGGCGAGGGGATGGCTCACCGGGGTAATTGCATCCTGCTGAGCTTGCAAGGCCGCCAGGTTCTGGCTCTGGCTTACTGATAAGTCTGGCATGGTGTTTCTCCTAGAGTGACAAGGCGTTGTTGAGCCCTGAGTGACGCTTGGCGGGGGTTGGCGCCCGGGCAGGCTGGGTTGCTGGGCCATCGAGGAAATAGCCGTTGCGCCAGGCGAGCGCCATGTCGGCGATACCTCCCATGAGGCTCAGCAGGTGGTCGGCCGTCAGGTTTTCCAGCGGCATATGGCCGATCAGGATCACCAGCTCGCTGTCGCTGTTGTAGGACAGGGACGGGCAGAAGGGCCCGCTCAGCAGGTAGAGATTGGTTTCCAGCAGCCGTTGCAGGACCGCTTCGCGGTGGGCTGTCGGCAGAGCACCGAAGCTTGAGTAGATGAACACGTCACCCTCGCCCACGCTGGGTGTGTGCTTGAGGGAAAAGTCGACCTCCTTGACCGACAGGTTCGCCTGTTCGTAGAACGCGGATGGGGTAGGGATCATCGTGAGCGCGCAGAGCTCGTCGATCAGCTTGCAATAGTTAGGTGCCGCCATGATTGCCTCGTATTGTCATCCAGGCGCGACGAGCGCCTGCTGCACCTGGTGAGTGACACCGGCGGCGTTTCGGTTCCAAGGGCATTGTCATGTCGCCTGGGGTGGGAACCGCCGGACCGGGATCTGCCACCCATTGGCGCCACCTCATTCAAGGTTGATCGCCCATGCCCCGTTCACTTTCACCTTCGCCGGCCCTTCGCCTTGCCCCCAGGGGGTTGTCCATGTTGGCCATGGGGGTCCTGCTGTACGGCTGTCAGCACCTCGAACCGCAGCTGACCATCGGCGACCCGTTCGCCAACGAGCCCTACCGGTCGCAGTTGCGCTGGCGCACGCCCGCGCCGACGGACACCATCGTGCAGGTCGAAGCGCTGTCCGCCCACGGTAACGGCAGCCTGTGGGCGCGCATGCGCCAGGGGTTCTCGCTACAGGCCGACACCCGCGGCGTGGCGCGCATCGACGAGCAGCGCCGCTGGCTGATCGAGCGCCCAGGCTTTCTGACCCAGACCGGACGCGCCGGCAGCCGCTACCTGCATTTCATCGTGGGTGAGTTGAACAAGCGCAACATGCCACTGGAGCTGGCGCTGTTGCCGGCCATCGAGAGCGGTTTCAACCCGAACGCGCAATCGCCGGCCCAGGCCATGGGACTGTGGCAGTTCGTTCCGGCGACGGGGCGGCGTTACCAGTTGCAGCAGCGGGCCGGCTATGACGAGCGCCGGGATATTCCGTCCTCGACCCGCGCCGCCCTGGATTACCTGTCCTACCTGCACGACTACTTCGATGGCGACTGGCTGTTGGCGCTGGCCGCCTACAACGCCGGGGAAGGGCGCGTGCGCAGCGCTATTACGCGTAACCAGGCCCGTGGCCTGGGCACGCGCTACTGGGACCTGTCGCTGCCCCTCGAGACGCAGAACTACGTGCCGCGCTTGCTGGCACTGTCGCAGTTGGTGCATGCGCCGGCGGACTATGGCGTCGATCTGGTGCCCATCGCCGACCAGCCGTACTTCCAGATGCTCGCCCTGGCGCAGCCGGTGGACCTGGCGCACCTGGCGGCGTTGTCCGGCGTACATGAGCGGGAGTTGCGCATGCTCAACCCGGCCGAACGAGGCCGTGCCACTGGACGTTTGCTGATGCCCATGGCGGCCTCGCGCCGGTTGAGCGCGCAGCCGGACATGATCGTGCGGGCGGCGCAACCCAAGGGACCGGGTAGCGAAGAACAACGGACCGTCACGCCCGAGGCCGGCGCAGTCGCGCAGGCCGACGCGCCGCCAGGGGCGTGAACCAACGCTACAGGCAGCCCGCCGCGACGCTGGCCAGGTGTCGGCCGCGCGGGTCCATCAGCACGTAGGAACCGATCGTATTGCACGCGAAGCCGAACGAGACGCCGCGCTCAGGGTCGGCGAAACCGACGGTGCCGCCGGCACCCATGTGGCCGAACGCCTCGCTGCCCATGCCATAGCTGCCATTGGTCACGTTCGGCTGGTCGAGCATGATGCCCAGGCCAAAACGCGTCTGTGTCTGCAGCGTCGGGTCGTACTCGGCGCTGTGTTCGCGCAGCATTTCATTGAGCAACGGCGACTCCAGCAAGCGTCCGTCGAGCAGACCCGTGTAGAACCTCGCCAGGCTGCGCGCATTGCCATGCCCATTGGCGGCCGGTTGGGTCATGCGCTTCCAGCCGGGTTCATTGCTGCGGCCAAGTACCATCGGTGGGTTGGCAAAAGCCAGGGCACTCATCGCCGTCGGCGCGGTGAGCACATCCTGCAGCACCCGTGCGAAAGCTGGGTCGTCGACCTGCTCCTTGGTCCGCGCCATGTATGCACAGCGCGCCATGGTTGCTTCGTCCAGGCCGAGGTGGAAGTCCAGCCCCAGTGGTGCGGCCACCCGGCGGCAGATACTGGTGGCAGGGGGCAGGCCGTCCACGCGGCGCAGCAGTTCACCCAGGATCCAGCCGAACAGCAAGGGCGAGTAGGTCTGCCGTTCACCGGCGCCGGCCCAGGGCTGTTCGCCGGCAATCAGCTGCGCCATGGTGTCCCAGTCGTAGAGGGTTTCCGGCGCCAGCGTTGCGCGCAATGCCGGCAGCCCGGCCCGGTGGCACAGCACCTGGCGTAGGGTGATCGATGCCTTGCCGGCGTCGGCGAAATCCGGCCAGTACTGGCACAGCGGGGCGTCCAGCTCCAGGTAGCCTTCGCCCACCAGTTGCATGACCGCCACCGCAGTGAAGGGCTTGGTGCAGGAGAACAGGTTGAGCAGGGTGTCGTGCTGCCAATGGCGGTCCGGTTCGGGCCCGGCCATGCCTGCCCAGAGATCGATCACGGTGTCGCCGTCGACCTGCATGCACAGGGCGGCGCCGCGTTCGAAGGGGCTTTGCATCAGTTCGGCAAAGGCCGCCCTGACCGGCTCGAAGCGAGGCTCGCAATGGCCATGTACCACGGGTGCGCGCGTCATGTTCAGCTCCAGAAAGAGGAAAGGCTCCCTCCTGAGTGAGCGCGGCAGTGAAATCGGTTCAGAGGCTTGTCCGAGGGCGGGGTGATGGATCTTTTCTGCACGCCAGGCCACTCAAGGGCAACGATCCTGTTTCTGGAGTATGTCCATGGCGCAAGCGCGCAGCTTTGACCTCAACAGCCTCGATCTCGACAGCGATGCCTTTCGCAGTGCCGCATACCGACACTATGCGGCGCTGCGCGAAGTCGCGCCGGTGTTCCTCAGCCAGCCGCCCGGGCAGTTGCCGATCTGGTACGTCACCGGAGCGCGGGAAGTCGAGACAGTGCTGATGGACAGCGAGCGTTTCGCCCGTGACCCTGCCCGGATCAGCCCGCAGTTCGCGGCGATGATGGGCGGCGAGCAGTCCATCGCGTTTCTCAACGACCACATGCTCAACCGCGACGGCGAGCGCCATCGCCGCTTGCGTCGGCTGGTGAACAAGGCATTCACGCTCAAGGCGGTCAATGCCATGCGCCCGCGCATCGAGCAGGTCGCCGAGACCTTGCTGGACCAGGCCGGGCCGGGCGGGCACATGGACGTGGTGAGCCAATACGCATTTCCCTTGTCGATCATCGTCATTGCCGAACTGCTCGGCGTCCCCGCCCGGGACCGGGACGATTTTCGCCGCTGGTCGCACATGATCGTCCAGCAGGTCGGGCACGATTTGAGCGAGTTGCAGCGCTGCTACGACGAGTTCGCCGCGTACATGCTGGCCTTGATCGAGCAGCGCCGGGCCGAGCCCGCCGACGACCTGGTGTCCGCGCTGGTGCAGGTCGAGGAAGAGGGCAACGTGCTCAGTTGCAGCGAGCTGTGCAGCATGATCGCGCTGTTGATCATCGCCGGGCATGAAACGGCAGCGTCGATGATCGGCAATGCGGTGTACCTGCTCGTGCAACATCCCCAGGCGCTCGCCCGCTTGCGCGACACGCCAGGGTTGATGCCCAACGCTGTCGAGGAATTGCTGCGCTATGACTCGTCGGTGGAGCGCGCCATGGTCCGCTTCGTGACCCAGGATACCCAGCTGGCGGGGCAGCGCTTGCAGCGGGGCCAGTTACTGATGGCGGTGGTGGGGTCGGCCAATCGTGACGAAGCGCTGTGCCCCCATCCCGATACCCTGGACATCACTCGCCCGGCTTGCCCGCACCTGTCGTTCGGCAAAGGCATTCACCATTGCCTGGGGGCATCGCTGGCCCGGCAGGAGCTGGAGATCGCGCTGAACACCTTGCTCAAGCGCTGTCCCGGGCTGCAACTGGCGGTGGCGCCCGAGGCCGTGCGCTGGCGCTATGTCCCCAATTTCAGGGGGCCGCAGGCCTTGCCGGTGCGCTGGTCGGTGGACTGACAGCGGGTAGGTGAGGCTCGCCCGAAAACCCGGCTGGGCGAGCCGTAGCGTTACGCCAGTGCCGCGTGCGCCTCCTGCGGGTGTGCGCTGGCGGGGGGGGCGGCGTCCGATGTCAGGTGCAGCCCGTAGAGGACCACGTCGGCGCGCGTGTCGGCGAACCGGGCTATGCCTGGAAAGCGCCCCCACTGTGTCGCGCCCAGGCCTTGCACGCCGCGTTTGCTGGCTTCGTTATGCTCGATGATCCAGGCCACCAGCGTCTCGAAACCATAGCGCCTGGCCAACACCACGGCGGCTTGCCCGAGGCGAATGCCAACGCCGCTGCCCACGTGGTCGCGGCGCACATAGATCGACACCTCCCCGGTCAACCGGCAGGCCTGGGCGCCCCAGCTGAAGCGGTTGACGATCAGCCAGGCGACGACCTCGCCCCCACGTTCCAATACGTAGATCGGGTCGCCCTCCTTGACGAAGCAGTCGACGAAGAAGGTCATTTCCTTCAGGGAAAACGCTCTGAGCACAGGGGAACTGGTGCCCCCCAGAGCGCTTTCGTTGAAGATATCGGTCATCACCGGCAGGTCGTCGGACGTGTAGCGACGTACCCCATGGGGCAGGTCGGATCGGCTGTTCAAGCGATTGCTGATCATGATCGGGCTTCTCCATAGACGTTTCGCTTGAGTTGCTCGCGGGCCCGGAACAACCGCGAGCGCACGGTCCCGATGGGCACGCCCAGGCGTTCGGCGGCGTCGCGGTAGCTGCTCTCGGTGTCCACGGCGGTCCATAGCGTTTCGCGCATCTCCTTGGGTAGCGCATCCATGGCCGACAGCGTGCGGTCCAGCAGCCGGTGGTTGTCGCACAGCTCGCTCAGGTCGGTGTCGTCGCAGGCTTCCAGGAACTCGCTCTCATCGAAGGTGCTCAGTGGCGGCTGCGCGTAGTAGCGGCGGAAGTGGTTGCGGATCAGGTTCAGGGCGATCCCGCACAGCCAGGTGTCCGGCTTTGCCAGGCCCTTGAATTTCTCCTGGTTGCGCCAGGCCTCCAGGTACGTGAGCTGAATAAGATCGTCGGCGTCGTCCTGGTTGAGCACTCGCTTTTGCACGAACAGGCGCAGCTTGCGCTCCCCGCCAAACGTCATGCTGGGCGAGGGAGTTTGCGGGGGTGAAACAAGGTTCAAGCTGGTCATCGATGAATCTCTCTGAATAGGTGTGTTGAGCCGACCGGATGTCGACAACCCCTATCAGCAGGACCTGTGCCAAACCGATTTAATGATCTATCTAGTTGATAAATAAGAGTTTTACGTTAGAGCTGTGGCTCTATTCGTGCAGGGGGCTGCACAGCTCGGCCGAACGCCACTGCAAGAATTTGCACTGCCTGGCCCGCTAAAAAAGCGCGCTCCCGCCACCCTGCGGATTCGGCTGAAAAAGTTTTCAGGAGTGATTGAACCGAACGGCGAACCGCTGCCACCCATTGAGCATCCGAAACCACGCTCATGGTCATCATGAAAGTAGAAGCACCGACAAACATGCGCATTGCCGTCAATCTTGCCCAGGCCGCTTCGGCATTGGGCGGCGTGGGCAAGCCTGTCGAAGCGCACCAGGCCGTGCAGTCCAATTCGCTGGAGGAGGTCGGCATGACCTTCAGCCATCACGTGGAGCGCAATACCAAGGCCTTGAGTCAGCGGCGCATACGCAGTGCGCGCGCAGAGGTGGGCCAGGCGCGGGTCGAGACGCGCAAGCAACTGGAGGAGTGGTACGACCAACTCGGCCACCCCGGCAAGCAAAGCCTGAGCGCGATGGCGGCCCAGGCCGGGACCCTGCTCTACGGCGAGCCGGTGCTTGAGGACGTGGTGCAAGCCACCGGTGGCGATCCGGCCCGTACCGACCTGATCCTGCAAGAAGTATTGCGCGAGGCCCAGGCGCAGGGCCGACAGGTCGAAGCCAAGCGTGCACGCGATTACCTGGCGTTGCTGCGCGAACAGTATGGCGCGCAGATCCAGGCCGGCATGAACATCGCCGAGGCGCTGCGTGCGGCGGGCGGCGATCCGCAACTGCGCCAGGCAGTGCGCCGGCTCTACTACGACACCGTGGTGCTCAAGCAATCGCTGCCCACCATGATGCAGGCGCTGCTCGGCCTGTTCGGCGACGCCGCATTCGTGTCGGGGCTGGACATGATGCGCCGGGCCCTGGCCGACGACATCGCCGCGCAGACCCCCTCGAGCCCCACCGCCAAGCTGCGTGTGCTGCTGATCGGGCTGGCCGCTTCGACCCAGCTCGGCAGCGTGCTGCACAGTTGTCGGCAACTACTGGAGCAGTTGGCAGGCAGTTGCCCGACCAGCCAGCTCACGGCGGTGTTGTTGCTCCAGCGCCTGCTCGGAGTGGCGGCCAGCGGCTTGCCTGCGGCCGAAGTACGCCGCATCGCACGTGAGCTCGGCGGTGAAGAGGAGCGCGATCAACTGGTTTCGCTGAACGGCTTCTATTCGATGCTCAAGCGCCTGCCGCTGGCGCTCTGGCGTGACGGCAAAAGTCGCCAGAGCGCGTTGAAGAATGTGTTGGTGCTGCTGGATGAGCGTTCCCGTGGCGAAGTTCGCGGGCAGACCGCCGCACCGATAGCGGTATTGCAGCCATGATCGCGGTGTTGAACAAGGTCGCAGGTGCCGCGGCGCGGCGCATGGAAGTGGCCGGCGCGTTCGTGGTGCTGGGTATCGTGTTCATGTTGATCCTGCCGCTGCCGACCGCGGTGGTCGACGTGCTGATTGCGGTCAACATCTGCATTTCCTGCCTGCTGATCGTGCTTTCGCTGTACCTGCCCCGCCCGTTGGCGTTTTCTTCCTTCCCGGCGGTGCTGCTGTTGACCACGTTGTTCCGCCTGGCGTTGTCGGTGGCGACCACCCGGCTGATCCTGCTCCAGGGCGATGCCGGGCATATCGTCGAGGCGTTCGGCAACTTCGTGGTCGGCGGAAACCTGGCCGTCGGCTTGGTCATTTTTTTGATCCTGACGGTGGTCAACTTCCTGGTCATCACCAAAGGCTCCGAGCGTGTCGCCGAGGTAGCGGCACGCTTCACCCTGGATGCCCTGCCAGGCAAGCAGATGTCCATCGACAGCGATTTGCGCGCCAACCTGATCGATGTCGACGAAGCTCGTCGCCGACGCGAAGAGCTGAACAAGGAAAGCCAGTTGTTCGGGGCGATGGACGGGGCGATGAAGTTCGTCAAGGGCGACGCTATCGCCGGCCTGGTGATCGTCGTGATCAACCTCATCGGGGGTTTCTCGGTGGGCATGATGCAGCGCGACATGGGTGCCTCCGAGGCGATGCACCTGTATTCGGTGCTGACCATCGGCGATGGCCTGATCGCGCAAATTCCTGCACTGCTGATTTCCCTCACCGCCGGCATGATCATCACCCGTGTAGCGCCGGACGGGCAGGCGGCCGGCAGCAGCATCGGCACCGAGATTGCCAGCCAGTTGACCGCCGAGCCCAAGGCCTGGGTGATCGCGTCGGTGGGGATGCTGGGCTTCGCCGCGCTGCCCGGCATGCCGACGCTGGTGTTTATCGTGATTGCGCTGATCACCGGCAGCGCCGGGATCGTCCAGCTGTATGGCCGCGCGCGGCAGGCGCGGGAGGACGACGAGGCGCCGACGGCGTTGTCGCCCGAGCAAAACGGTACGGAAGACGTGCGCAGCTTCGACCCGACCCGCGCCTATGTCTTGCAGTTTTCCAAGGCCATGCAGGCAAACCCGGTCACCGAAGAAGCGATCCGCATCATCCGCAAGAAGCGCAACGGGTTGGTGGCCGGGTTTGGCCTGACCTTGCCGCCCTTCGAAATCGAATACAGCGCGCTGCTGGAGGACGACGAATGTCGCTTCTGCGTGCATGAGGTGCCGATGTTGCGCGCCACCTTTGGCGAGCGCGTGGCCGTCGCGCGTGGGCCGCTGCCCTTCGAACCGCGCGAGGCACGGACCGGCAGCGAGGTGCGGGACGAGCAGCAGTGGCTGTGGTTGCTGCCCGATGACCCATTGCTGACGGACGAGCGGGTGGAGGCGGTATCTGCCACCGAACTGCTGGTGGAACGCATGAGCCGCGCCATGTTCGCCACCGGCCCGCAGTTCCTTGGTCTTCAGGAAAGCAAGTCGATCCTCAGTTGGCTCGAAGCCGGCCAGCCGGAGCTCGTGCAGGAGTTGCAGCGGACCATGCCGTTGGCGCGTTTTGCGGCGGTGCTGCAACGCCTGGCCGGGGAAGGGGTGCCGTTGCGGGCGGTGCGCCTGATCGCCGAGTCGTTGATCGAGCACGGGCAACACGAACGTGATGTCGGCGCCCTGACCGACTACGCGCGCATCGCCCTGAAGTCGCAGATCTACCACCAGTACCGCGACGCCGAGGGCCTGCACGCCTGGCTGCTGACGCCGGAAACCGAAACGCTGTTGCGTGAGGCGCTGCGCCAGACGCAGACGGAAACCTTCTTTGCCCTGGAAAGCGGGCATACCCGCGCGCTGGTCTTGCAACTGCGCGAAGGTTTTCCGCTGCGCGCCAAGCGCGTGGCCGTGCTGTTGGTGGCCCAGGACCTGCGCGCACCGTTGCGTGACCTGTTGCGCGACGAATTCAACCACGTACCGGTGCTCGCCTATAGCGAGCTGAACAGCAACGCCCAGGTCAACGTCCTGGGCCGCTTCGACCTCGAGCAGGATCAACTGCGGGTAGAGGATGCCGCCTGATCGCCGTCGGCTCGGGCAGCGTCACGGGGCAACAGCACATAGAAAGGGAAGGAATCGACCATGTTCGAGCTGAGGGTATTGAGTGGTCTGCACCGTGGAGCGGCCTTGCCGCTGGTGGGCGATCAATGGGTGGTCGGGGCGGCGGAGGATGCCGACCTGGCGCTCTACGACCCAGGCGTCTGTGCCCGGCACCTGCGCCTGGAACGGGTGGAACAGCAGTGGCGGCTGGCGCTGCTGGACGGCGCGGCGAGCGATGCCCAGGGCCAACCCTGGACGCCGACGCAGCCATTGCCGGTCAACGCCCCATTTGCCGTCGCCGGTATCTGGCTGTGCCTCGCCCCGGCCGAGCAGCCGTGGCCCCAGGAGGCGACGCTGGAGAGCGCAACGCCCCCGCCGGGTAGCGCCGACAACCCGAAGCCTGCGGCCCGGCCATCATGGTCCAGGCGCCTGCTCATCGCTGCCGGTGTGATTACCGTGGCGTCCAGTGCCTGGGCCTTTACCAGTCAACCGGCGAAGCCCGTGGAGACCGGCCCGGCCCAGGCGCTGGGCCGCGGCAAGGTGACCTTGGACAACCTCACGGCTGTGCGCCTGGAACTGCACCGCATGTTGCAGGAACGCGACCTCGCCGCGCAGGTGCAGGTCGAGTCCCGCGACGATCGCCTTGTGCTGGTGGGCGAGCTGCCACGCCAGCGCCTGGCGGTGGTCGAGCGCCTGGTCGAGCGTTTCAACGAGCGTTACCAAACCTCGGTGGCGGTCACCGCCAATGTGCGGGAACAGCAAACGCAGTTGCCGTTCCAGATCACCCAGATCGTCGGCGGCAAGCGCGGCCATGTCGTCACCTCCGATGGCCGCCGGTTGTTTCTCGGCGACCAGATCGACGGCTTGCGCCTGACCGCTATTGGCAATGACAAGGTGACCTTCGAAGGTGACCAGCGCTACGAGGTCACCTGGTGATGGCGCCTGCGGCGGCCGCACGTTTGCAGGCCTGGGAAAGCGTACAGCGAGCGCGCCTGCAACGGTTTGCCCCGGTCGCGGTGCGCGGGCGGGTGCAACGGGTCAACGGCATCCTGCTGCAATGCCGCCTGCCCGAGGCGCAGATCGGCGATCTTTGCCGGGTAGAGCGCGATGCCCGCGAGCCACTGCTCGCCGAGATCGTTGGCTTCGACCAGCACGATGCCTTGCTCAGTGCGCTGGGCGGCCTGGAAGGCGTGCGGGTCGGTGCCTCGGTGGAACCCCTGGGCATGCCGCACCGGGTACAGGTGGGTTCGCAATTGCTGGGCCAGGTCCTCGATGGGTTTGGCCGACCGCTGGTGGACGGTGGTGCCGGGGCGTTTGCCGATGCGTCCGTGTTGCACGCCTCGGTGGTGATCGGCGAAGCCCCCGCGCCCACCGCTCGGCCTCGCATCCAGCACGCCCTGACCACCGGCGTGCGCGCCATCGACGGGCCTCTGACCCTTGGCGAAGGCCAGCGCGTGGGGTTGTTCGCCGGCGCCGGCTGCGGCAAGACCACACTGCTGGCGGAAATCGCCCGCAACGTCGATTGCGACGTGATCGTGTTCGGCCTGATTGGCGAGCGCGGGCGCGAACTGCGCGAGTTCCTCGATCACGAACTCGACGACGAGCTACGGGCACGGGCGGTGCTGGTGTGCGCCACCTCCGACCGCTCCAGCATGGAGCGCGCCCGCGCAGCCTTCACGGCGACGGCACTGGCCGAGGGTTTTCGCGCCGACGGCCGGCGTGTCCTGTTGCTGATCGATTCGCTGACCCGGTTTGCCCGCGCCCAGCGGGAAATCGGCCTGGCTGCCGGTGAGCCGCTGGGGCGTGGTGGCCTGCCGCCGTCGGTGTACAGCCTGCTGCCGCGTCTGGTGGAGCGGGCGGGGTTGACCAACGACGGCGCCATCACCGCGTTGTATACCGTGCTGATCGAGCAGGACTCGATGAACGACCCGGTGGCCGACGAAGTGCGCTCGTTGCTCGACGGCCACATCGTCCTGTCGCGAAAACTGGCCGAGCGCGGGCACTACCCGGCCATCGACGTGCTGGCCAGCCTGTCGCGGACCCTGGCCAATGTGGCCGAGGCCGAGCACCTGCGCGCGGGCATCAACCTGCGCCGGTTGCTGTCGGCCTACGACCAGATCGAACTGATGCTGCGCCTGGGCGAGTACCAGGCCGGCGCCGACCCGCTGACCGACCTGGCCGTGGAGTCACGCGGGGCCCTGGACGGCTTTCTGCGCCAGGACCTTCGCGAGCCGGAGCCAATGCCCTCGACCCTCGCTCACCTGCAGCAGTTGACCGCCTATGTCCCTAGCTGACCTGGATGCCCTGGCGCCGGTGCGTCGTCACCGTGAAGCGCAGGCCGAGCGGGCGTGGCGACAAGCCCGTGAGCTGCTGCGCGAACGCGAAGCCATCGCGGCGGCGGCGCGGGCGCAATGGCAGGCCACCTCCGAGCGCCAGGCTGCGCAGCGCGCGGCATTGTGCGACGAACACCGGGGGCGGGCGTTGAGCATGGTCGAGTTGAATGCCTGGAGTACCCAGGAGCGCCGCCTGATGGCCGAGCTGGCCGAGCAAGCCCAAGGTGTGCAGGCGCTGGAGGCAGCCCAGGCGCGACAGGCCCAGGATACCGAGGCGGCCCAGCAGCGCCTGCGTGGGCGGCGCCGCGACCTGGAAAAGCTCAAGGCATTGATGGAGCGCGTGACGCAGGAGCCATGCGATGAATGAACGTCCCGTACGTCATCAACCTTCGCCTCGGCACGAACCGCCGAGCACAGGGGGGCGTCACCCGCTGCGCGGCCACGAGCCGCCGCCCCAGGCAAGCCGGGCGGCACGCTTGACGTCGCGCGATGTCACGCCCGGCACCGATCGCGATCCCGAGGCCCCTGTCGCTCGCAGCGACGGCTACTGGTTTCGCCAATGGGTCGAAGCGCCCGAGGGCAGCTTGCAGCAGGACACCGCCGGGGCGGGTTCGCTGTCGCGCCTGGGGAGCCTTGAGGGCAGCCTCGAAGAGGCATTCGTCGACCAGCTCGCGCCGCGTCTGGGCGCCACCCAGGACCTGCAACTGGAGCTGTTGCTGCACCTGCCGCAGTTGGGGCGGATCAAGGTACTGGCACGACGGCCGGACGCCGGCCCCGGCTGGGACATCGGCCTGAGCAGCGAAAGCGCCGAGGTGCAGGCGCGCTTGTCGAGCCGACGCGGCCACCTCGAAGACGCCTTGGCACAGAGCCTGGGACAACCGGTAAGCGTGCATGTGGCACGCATAGAGGAGCACGACTGACATGAGCGTCTGTGCATTGTCGCTGCCATCGGTCAGCGCTGGAGAAGCCGTGGCCCGCCAACGGCTGGGCGCTGGCGTCGAGTTGCCGTTCGCGGTAGCGGGGCAGGCGGGGCGGCTGCTGCTGACCCTGGGCAACGGCCCCGCGAGCACGGCGCCAGCGGTGCTCGAATGCGCCCATGGGGCTTTGCTCCTGGGCGAGCCCGGCCCGGTCCTGAGCCTGTTCGGGGAATGCCCGGTGGCCTTGCCCGCCGAGCCGGGGCCGGATGACCAGTGGTTCTGGTCGCTGTTCCACCAGTGCCTGAGCGAGCCCTTGCGCCTGGCCTTCGGTTTTCTCACGCCGCTGGCTGCGACCGGGGTCGGCGGCATCGCCTGTCGGCTCGACGTGCGCCTGGGGGACGCGCGCGTAGCCAGTCACCTGGAGGTGCCTGGCCAGACCCTGCTGGGCCTGCTCGATGCCGCCCCCTGGCAGCGCCAGGCGCCGCCCTGGAGCGAGCGCTTCGTGTGCCGCGTGCCGCTGCTGGTCGGGCACCTGGTACTGGCCAGCGCACAGCTCGCCGCCCTGCGCCCCGGCGATGTGCTGATACCTGAGACACACCTGTTCGATTCATCCGGCCAAGGCCTGGTTCGCCTGGGCCGCCATTGCCTGCATGTGCAGGTGCACGACCCTGCCGCGCCGTTGCACCTGACCGTACTCGCGCTTGAGGAGACCGCTATGAGCAGCACTGCCGACACCGACATCCTGGCACCCGAATGGGACGACAGCTCCCACGCTGTCCATGACGAACAGGACGCCGGGGCATTCGACCCGGCCACCTTGGCCCAGGCCGAGCTCGAGACCGCGGAGCCATCGGCTGCGCGGCAGCCCGTTGTCGATGGCCATGCACGTTTTGACGACTTGCCCCTGGCGCTCACGGTGCGTTGCGGTCATCTGCAACTGAGCTTGGGTGAGCTGCGCAACCTGGCCCCCGGCGCCGTGCTGCAAGTACAAGGCGTGGCGGCGGGGGCCGGGGTCTTGTTCTATGGCGAGCGGCCCGTGGCCCATGGCGAGCTGGTGGAGATCGATGGCCGGCTGGGCCTGCAGATCGTCCGCATGGATGTGGCTGGATGAGCTTCCACGGGGTCGACCCCTTCCTGCTGGCGTTGTTCATCGGGGGGATTTCCCTGGTTCCGCTGCTGCTGATCATCTGCAGCGCATTCCTCAAGATCGCCATCGTGCTGTCGATCACCCGCAACGCCATCGGGGTGCAGCAGGTACCGCCGAACATGGCGCTGTATGCCATCGCGTTGGCCGCGACCCTGTTCATCATGGCGCCGGTAGGCCACAACGTTGCCCAGGCGCTCAAAGAGCGGCCGCTGGACTTCAGCAACACCGAGGCATTGCAGGATTCGGCCCTGAATGCCATCAAGCCGCTGCAAGCGTTCATGGCGCGCAACACCAACCCGGACATCCTTACCCACCTGCTGGAGAACACCCAGCGCATGTGGCCCAAGGAACACGCCGAGCAAGCCAGTCGCGATGACCTGATGCTGCTGATCCCAGCGTTCATGCTGTCGGAGCTGGAGGCCGGCTTCCAGATGGGCTTTTTGATCTACATACCGTTCATCGTCATCGACCTGATCGTGTCCAACCTGCTGCTGGCGCTCGGCATGCAGATGGTTGCGCCCATGACCATCTCGTTGCCGCTCAAGTTGCTGGTCTTCGTGCTTGCCCAGGGCTGGACGCAGCTCCTCGACAGCCTCTTCTATTCCTACCTGTGAGGACCCTGCGATGGACGCGATGACGCTGTTCAAGGAAGGCATGTTGCTGGTGGTCCTGCTTTCCGCGCCGCCGCTGATCGTGGCGGTGCTGGTCGGCGTGCTGACTTCGCTGGTGCAGGCGCTGATGCAGATCCAGGACCAGACCCTGCCGTTCGGCATCAAGCTGGTGGCGGTGGGGCTGACGCTGCTGGTGACCGGGCGCTGGGTGGGCGGGGAGCTTTTGGGCCTGCTGCGCCGGGCCTTTGTCATGATGGCCAATACCTGATGGTGGCTTCGACGTTCCAGTCCTATTTCGACCTGTTGCTGTCGGTGGCGCTCGGCATGGCGCGCATCTATCCGGTCGCCTACCTGGTGCCGGTGTTCTGCTTCCAGCACCTGCGCGGCCTGCCACGCCATGCCGTGGTGTTCGCCCTGGCCATGTTGCCGGCCCCCGGTATCCGCCAGGCGCTGCTCGACGCTCAGGCCAACTGGCTGTCCCTGGGCGGCCTGATGCTCAAGGAACTGGTGCTGGGCTTGTTGCTCGGGGTGTTGCTGGCGATGCCGTTCTGGCTGTACGAATCGGTAGGGGCCTTGCTGGACAACCAGCGCGGTGCGCTGATCGGCGGCCAGTTGAACCCGGCGCTGGGTACCGACACCACGCCCTTGGGCCACCTGTTCAAGGAGATGCTCGTGCTGCTGCTGGTCGCCACGTTGGGCCTCGGCACCCTGACCCAGGTGATCTGGGACAGTTACCTGGTCTGGTCGCCCACGACCTGGTTCCCGTTGCCCGGGGCGGATGGCTTCGGCGTGTTCCTCGGCCTGCTCGCCGAGATGTTCATGCACATGCTGCTGTACGCCGCGCCCTTCATTGCCCTGCTGTTGCTGGTGGAATTCAGCCTGGCGCTGCTGAGCCTGTACAGCCCGCAGCTGCAGGTGTTCATCCTCGCCATGCCGGCCAAGAGCCTGATCGGTCTGGCCTTCTTGCTGTTCTACCTGCCCACGCTATGGGACGCGATGACCGGCCGTCTCATGCGCTATGGGGAAATCCGTCACCTGCTCGACCTGCTGCTGCAGGCGCCCTGAGGGAGAAGCGCGTCGATGAGCGAAGACAGTGGCGAGAAAACCAAGAGCGCGACACCGAAGAAGATTCGCGACGCCCGCAACAAAGGCCAGGTCGGCCAGAGCCAGGACCTGAGTAGCTTGCTGGTGCTCGCGGCGGTCACCGAGGTGGCATTGACGCTGGCCGACGACAGCATGCAGACGCTGCAGGACCTGGTGGCTTTCCCGCTGCACCGGCTGGATCAAGACTTCACGCGGGCTTTCGAGGAAACCCTGGCCCACGCCGGCAGCGTGTTGCTCGGTTTCACCCTGATGACCGTAGGGCTGGCGATCGCCACGCGCCTGGTGGCTGGCTGGATACAGTTCGGTTTCCTGTTTTCCCCCGAGGCCCTGCGGCCTGACCCGAATCGCCTGAACCCGCTGAACCAGGCCCAGCAGATGTTTTCCGGTCAGGCGCTGATCAACGTGCTCATGGGGTTGCTCAAGGCCGTGTTCATCGCCGCCGTGTTGTACCTGATCACCATGCCTGCGCTGGGGGGACTGATCAGCCTGGTCAACAGCGACCTGCAAACCTACTGGCGCGGGTTGGCCAGCCTGTTCCGGCACATCATGCATACCTGCCTGGCGGTGTTGCTGGTGCTGGCGATCATCGACTTCGGCCTGCAGAAATACTTTTTCTTCAAGCGCCTGCGCATGAGCGAGGAAGAGGTGCGCAAGGAGTTCAAGGAAATGGAGGGCGACCCGCACGTCAAGATGCATCGCCGCAGCCTGGCCCGGCAGTTGGCCGGCCAATCCGAGGAAAAGGAAACCAAGCCGGTGGAAGACGCCGACATGTTGGTGGTCAACCCCACTCACTTCGCCGTCGCGCTGCGCTACCGGCCAGAGGAGACGGCGCTGCCGCAGCTCATCGTCAAAGGCGTGGACGCCGAGGCGCGCGCGCTGATCGAGCGGGCCAAGGCGGCGCGGGTCCCGGTTATCCAGTGCATCTGGCTGGCCCGCACGATCTACCGCGAGGACGTCGGAGGCTTGATCCCCCGCGAGACGCTGCAGGCCGTGGCGCACATCTACCGGGTGCTGCGCGAACTGGACGACGAGGCCAAGGACGAGGTGATCGAGATTCCGGAGTTGAACCTGCGCTGAGGCCCCGCGAAGGAACCGATGCACCGGTGGCTGCCACTCAGGGGATGAGCCGGATTCGTCCGGGCGCTGCCGGCTTGCCGTTGTTGCCCGCCAACCTTCCCTGAACGACTCACAGGAGAATCCCCCATGCCCCTTAGTTCAAGCCCTGTCGGAAGTACAGGCGCCCTGCGCGGGGTCGACAACCCTCCGTTGTCCCACTCATCCTCGTTGCATCAGCAGCGCCTCGAGGCCCAGCAACGCTTCGCTACCCAGAGCTTGGGGGCACGAGGGCGCGCGTCCTCGACGCCGCCCCAGTTGCATCAGCGCGGTCGAACCCGCACGCGTGAGGACAACCGCGTACCCCGTGCCAGGTCCCACTCCCCTGAACCAAGGCCATTTGCCGCAACGGATCCGGTAGCGCCCACCTCCGAGCAGACGCTCATGCACGACATGGAGCTCCATCAGCACCAGTTGATGGAGCGTCAGATGAAGCTCCAGACAATTTCGAGCAACTACCAGGCAGCGATGCTGGAAGTGAAGACGGCTGCCGACATGACCAAACTCATGAGCGACACGTTGGCGGAGATCACCAACGGCTTCATGGACAGCGCCAAGAAGGTCATGGAGAAAGGTGGCGACGCCATGAAACTGCGTTGAGCTCCGACGTGGACCACGGCCCCGCCAGGCTTGCCTGGGGGGCTCTATGGCGCGCGTCAACCCAGGCGCGTGCGGTTCATGGCCAGGCTTGCCGGACGCGGCTCGCCAGGCTTGGCCAGCTCGAGGATGCGAGGGCGCACGTCGTTGACCTGGGCGACGAAGCCCACCACCCAGTGACAGAAGCGGGTCTCGTCGAGGGCCGACAACATGCTGTGGGCGCACAGGCGAACACAGGCCTTGTCGTCCAGGGCAAGCCAACTGCCGCCGAGCAGGTCCAGGCGAAAGTTGAGCTCCAGCAGGCGCTTGTGCAGGCCTGGGGCGTGGGCCGTCACCTCGATCGCACAATGCAGGATGGCCATGTCGCTGTGTTCGGGCAACTCGATGACCACCGCCTCGCGGTTGCTCTTGTCATAGAGCGCGCACACGCCTTGCTCCAGTTGCAAGTCCGCATGCAGGTGGTCGGAGAGGGCCGAGATCAAACGTTGGGCGAGCGGTGCGGCGGTCATGATTAACCTCAGTAGGTGGCGGGACGCTCGTCGAGGTCTTCCAGGCCCAGCAGCGACAGCTGGCGGGACTGGATCTGGTCGAGCAGTTCAGCGGTGATGGCCGAGTCCGGCAGCGCCTGCCACACCACGAGCGCGCGCTGTGGGTCGAGGAACACGGACAGATGGGCGTATTCCAACGGGTTGGCGAAACGCCGTTCGAGCGCTTGCTGGATCTGGTTGGCGCGTAGCACCTGGCTTTGTACTTGCAGTGCGAGCCCCACGCTGTGGGGCTCGCGTCTCAAGCCGAACTCGATGCCGGGGGCAATCTCCCAATACGTCGCGATGCCGGCGATGATGTTCTTTTGAAAAGCTTGGCGAGTGCTTGCGCTGTGCACCGAGAAAGTCATGCCGATTCAGTTCTCCAAGGGGACGACGCTGTGGTCGAGTGGGTTTTCCGGGGACCCGAGGCCGCCGCGCATGTCGGGCGCCCACCAGACGACGATGCGCGCGTGGTCGGGCTCGGCACGCTCACAGGCGTCGGCCTGGCAGCCCGAGCGGCTCGCGCAGCCGGCGAATACCGGAAGGCTCAGGAAAACGGCGAGCAGCAGCGGTGTACGACTCATGGGGTCATCCTCGCAGTGGTTTGCAGTAGGGACGGGCGTCCACCGCCCGGCACGCGAGCGGGCTGGTTCATGACCACGAACACTTCGGTTTCCTCGCCGGGCTCCAGCCACACTCTCGGCCAGGCAGAGGCCGCGAGGGTCCAGCGGCTACCGCAGCTCGCCTCATCGAAGCGCAACCGCCGCTCGCCCTCGTTGCGCACCACGCCCACGGCGATGCCGTAGTCGGGGCCGGCGAACCATTGGGCGCGCGAGGCGTCCAGCGTCAGCCCGGCTGGCAAGGCGCAAAGCGTCTCGGGGGCGTAGGGAATCGAATCGGCCTGCTTGAACGAGGCCGGGATGTTGCCGTCGGCCAGGCTGGCGAGCACTTCGCCGACCTCCAGGCGACCGACCGGGCGCTTGCCGTTGCGCCGCTCCTGTACACGCGCCATGGCGCTGTCGACCTGCTGGCGGTCGAGGGTGGAGATGTAGCGGGCCGGGTCCACCTGGTCGCCTATCAGCCGTGGCGTGAGGATGAACACCCGCTCGCGGCGGCTGGTCTGGCGGGTGGTCGACGAGAACAGCAGCGGCCCCAGCAGCGGGATGCGTCCCAGCCACGGCACCCGCTCCAGGTTGTCGCCGGTTTCCTCGGTGTGGAAACCGCCCACCACCAGCGAGCGGCTTTCGCCGACCACCGCCTGGGTGCTGACCACCCCACGGCGCACGCTGGGCGTTTGTTGGCCTACTTCGGAGGGCTCGATGCGGCCGTCTTCGATGTCCAGGGCCATCTGGATCTGCTTGTGCCCGCGGGTCTCGATGGCGTGCGGCACCACTTGCAGGCTGGTGCCGGCGGTGATGGGCTCGATGTTGGCCACCCGTTCGCCGATGGCAGACAGGTACTCGGTACGGCTGAAGTCGATCACCGCTGGCTGGTTCTCCAAGGTCAGTACCGAAGGGTTGGCGACCACCGAGGCGAGGCCGCGGCCTTCCAGCGCGCGCAGTTGCGCAGAAAAGTCGCCGTAGTCCTGGATGAACACCGTCGAGCTTGCACCTGGACGCAGCATCGAGGCGCCGCCGATCAGGTCGCCGCTCTCGACGTTCCAGTTGGCGGCCAGCTCGGCCAGTTGCGTGCGGTCGATATCCAGGATGATCGCGTCGATCTCCACCAACTTGCGCGGCACGTCCACGTCGCGGATCAGAGGTGCATAGATTGCCCGTCGCTTCGGTGCGTCGTAGATGAGCACGGCGTTGTTGCGTACGTCGGCTTCGACGCGGATCTTGCCGCGGCCACCGCCTTTGCTCTGACCAGGCTGCACACGACTGGTGTTCGGGCGCCCCATGCCGTTGAAGGCCAACTGTTCGATATTGCCCATGGCCATCGATTGGTGGTTCTGCATGTTCTGGAAGGCCCCATTGGGCAGGGCCGTTGGCGCCACGCCGGAGGTCGAGCCGCGGTTTTCCAGCAGGCCCTGGAGAATACTGGCGACCCCGGGGATGACCAGGGTGTCGCCGCGGTATTTGATGTTGCGGTCGGCCGCGCTGGCGTAGCGCAGCGGGAAGCTGATGACTTCCTGTTTCTCCTCGGGGGTCTTGCGCGCCCTGGCGAACTGCGTCACCAGGCGCACGTAGCGTTCGGGGCCGGTAATCAACACCACGCCTTCATCGGGCAATTCACCCCAGCCGAAACGCGGGTCCAGCAGACCGATGTCGGTCAGCGCCTGTTTCATGTCCGACACCGCATCGGCGGACACCTCCAGGCGTTTGGAGCGCTGGTTCTGCAAGGGGCTGACGTACAGGCTGCTGCCGTACACGAACCACTGGAAGCGATTTTCCAACCCGAGCCGGTCGAGGAACGCCTGGGGGCTTTCCGCACGCATCCGGCCGTCCACCGTGCCGTTGACCGTGCCGTCGATCACCAGCTGCACGCCGAAGGTATTGGCGAAGTCGTCGAGGACCTTGGCCAGCAGCGTGGCCTGGGCGTCGTAGGCATAGGGGGTGTTCTTCCAATCGGTAGGCACGGCCGCCTGTGTCGGCCCTGCCAGGCCAAGCGAGCCGGCCAGCAGCAGGGCGACCAGCGAGGGTGACGCCCAGCGCTGCGCGATCGACTGGCGAAGGCGAGCGTTGCCTTCGGTGAGCAGGCGCAAGGGCATGAACCACGGGTTAGGCATGTCGGAGTCCTGTGTTGAGGAAGTGAGCGTGCGATGGCCGTTGCGCCACGGTCGTCGCCGCACCACGTGGTTTTTTTTGCAGAATCGATTGCCAGGTGTCGCGCTGGTTGAGCAACGCTTCGAGCAATTCGACCAGGTCGTCGACGTGCCCATCAGGGGCCGACTGCGCCATCAGCCACAACCGTGCATCGATGGGAGAGCGCGCCAGTGCACCGGGGAATCGCGAAAGGCTCGGGTGGGCCAGCCGGAGCATCTCTTCCAGGGACGCCTCGCCGGACACGCCGGCGGGCAGCTCGACCGACAGCAGCAACGCGTCTTCGAGTTTTTCGAAAGTGACGTCGCCGTCGTCGATGACCAGGCTCAAGGGTGCGGGCTCGTCGGCGCCGGTGCTCCAGCGGATGAGCTGCGCACGCAGCTCATGGCATTGCATCGATGATCGCCTTGGCGAGGTTGTGGTGGGCCGAGGTCTGCTGGGTGGCTGCCGTCACCGCGACCGACATCCCGTTCATGCTGGCGTGAAAGGTGTGCAGGTCGTCCAGGGACTGCGTTTGCGCAGCGTTCAGCGCCGCGTTGTTGACGTTGTCGGTCGCGCGCTGGAAGTAGGTGTCGAGGCGGCGTTGCAGGGCATCGATAGAAGACATGAACGGATCTCCGGGCTGGGCGGGTTCACTCGATGAGTGGTGGTAACGCCCAAGGCGGTTCCGCGCAGGAGAGAAAAGACGACGGCTTCAAGCCGAACTGGGGACGCGTTGCATCCCTTCGCGGGCAAGCCCGCTGCTACAGGTCAGGGGTGCACAGGTCAGGGGTGCGTGTCGGGTTGCGGCTCTGGCAGGCGCAGCGCTTGCACGGCGCTGGGCCAGTCGAGCTGGAAGGTGCCGCCAGGGGTCTGCAGTTTGACTTGTTGACGGCCCAGGCTGGCATCTGCCATCAGCGTCCAGGGCTGGGGCTCGGCCTTGCCGAGGCTGCGGGTCAGGCTCGCCAGGTCGTCGGGATGACAGTGCAGGGTGGCATCGCTCGGATCGCGCTGCCCGCAGCTGAGCTGGCGCACCAGTGCGTCGATGCGCGCGGCTTCAGGCACCTCGTCCAGAAGCGTTTGCAGCGCCTCGTTGACCAGCCGCGCAGCGCTGCTTTCGATCTGCTCCCACATCGCCTGGCGCTGCGTTTCCCAGGTGGCGAGCAGGGTATGGGCGCTTTCCCAGAATTGCGCCTGGGCCTCGAGTACCCTGGCCTCGGCCACTGCGCTGGCCTGCTCCAGCAACTGCGCGGCCTGCTCCCTGGCGTGTTCGATGACACGTTGCGCACGGGCGCAGTCGAGCAGGGTTTCGCGCGCGATATAGGGCTGCAACAGGCCCTGACCGTCGGGGCGTAGTTCAAGCGAGCGCCGGGCGAGCATCGTGCATCTCCTTGTCGTTGCCGGTGGGGGCGGGGGGCGCCAGGCTTTGCCCGGCTTTCCAGCAGGCGGACTGCCAGAGTGTATCGAGCCGGGCTGCGGGCGGTTGCGGCGCGGCGCTGCGCTCGACGGCCATGACCCTTGCGCGAGGGAACGCCAGGCGCGCGCGTTGCCAGGTCGGTTCGCCCAGCCAGGCTCGCAGCAGCGCGAGCGGGTCCTGGTGCGGCTCGAGCCAGTGACCGGGGCGCAGTGCCTTGGCCGTGCGTTCACACCAGGCGCGGTCCTGCGACGACAGTGCCGGGGCTGGCGCCAGCGGCGAACAGGTGGCTGCCACCAGTTCACAGGCCAGTGCCAATGTAGCCGGCGCGCACAGCACGGTTTGCATCGCCGGGTTCGGCTTGGGTGGCGTGCAGGGTGTCACGCCGAAGCACCGTGCCAGCGCAGCGTGGTGCCCGCGGGCGAGGGCGTCGAGGTGTGAGGCGCCCAGCCGTTCGAGGCCGGGAGGCTGCCATTCGGCGGCTGCCTGGCGCCAGGCGTGGTGCCACCAGTGCACCCACTCCAGCGCGGTGCTCATGCCGCAGCCCCTTTGTCATGAGCGCTCGTGCCCGGTGCCTTGACCGCGAACAGCGGCGCCGCTGCGCTGCCCGCTGGCGCTGCGGGTGCGCCCGGCCGGAAGAGTTTCTGTTGCAGGGCCCGCGGCAGTGTCAGCGCGCCCTTGCGCCACAAGCGGTAAAGACCATAGCCGGCGCCCAGCAGAAGGCTCAGCAAGATGATGCCCGTCGCCAGCGTGACCGTTCGCCAATAGGCAACTTCCTCGGCCTGCATGATGAACGGCCCGAATTGCGCCATCTTGCGCCGCTCCTGATAGGGCGCCGTGGGCACGAATACCACCGACAACTTGCTCGCCTTGTGAGCCGCATCGGCCATGCCCGGGATCCCGCTGGCGATCAGGTTGCGCACCCGTGGCGTGATGCTGTCGGGCTCCAGCGCCCCGGTGTGCTTGATGAACACCGAGGCCGACGCCGGTTGCACCGGTTCGCCGGGCGCGACCCGCTCCGGCAGCACCACATGGACCCGGGCGAGCACCACGCCATCGATCTGCGACAGGGTCGATTCCAGCTCCTGGGACAATGCATAGATGTAGCGGGCCCGCTCTTCCAGCGGCGTGGAAATGACCCCTTCTTTACGGAAGATATCCCCAAGGCTCGAGCGCGAGCGCCGCGGCAGGCCGGCAGCTTCGAGTACGTGGACGGCGCTGTTCATGTCGGCGGGCTCGACCAGGACGGTCATGCCGTCCTTGTCGACTTGCTTGCTCGCGTGGACGTTCTTGTCCGCCAACGCCGCGATCACTTCGTTGGCATCCTGCTCGGAGAGGCGGCTGTGCAGCGCCGAGCGCTCCTCGCAAGCGGTGAGCAGCAGGCACAGTAACAACGATGAGCATGCGCGCATGAACATGGCCGGCATTTCCTTTACTGAAGGTTGGTGAGCTTCTCGATCGCCTGGGAACCTTTGCTGACCAGCTTCGCGGTCATCAGGCTTTCCAGATGGAACGACGACAACGACCGGTTCGACTGCAACATGTCCTGTGGGTCGGCGGTGCGGATGGCCTTGAGCATGTCGCGGTTGGCGCGCTCGTCCAGTCGCTTCAGCTCGCCGGAGCGGCTCGACAGCGAATCGATGATGCGTGCCGCGACGTTGTTTTCGCTGGTCGGCGCCGGCGCTTTCTCTTGCATCTGGGCGTTGAACCAGCTCACGTCGCTGCTCTCGGCGCTGGGCTGTGGCCTTGCGCCAGTCTTGGCGGCGGAGGAGGCCAGCTGGCTGGCGTCGACGGCTTGTATTTCCATGGGCTTCTCCAATCTAGAGGGGCGAATCAAAAGGGGCGGATGCCTTCAGGCGCACATCAACCGCAGAACGTTGCGGGTACTGCCGGTGACGCTCAGGTGAAACTCGATTTCCTCGCGGCTGCGCCTGGCTCGCCGACGTGTGGCCGGGTATTGGCCGGCGAGGCGAGCCAGCGCCAGGTCCAGTTGTTCCAGGGCCAGCTGGAACAGCCGGGTTTCGCGGGCTTGCAACGGCGTGCCAAGGGCGATGCGGTCGGTCCATGTCCAGGCTTGGCCGTCGTCGTCGATCGGCGGTGGGTAGCGCAGCGGGTGTTGATCCATGAAGCTGGCAACCTCGAACAGCAGGTCCTGGTCGTCCGGCGCGTAGCGCGCCTGGCCCGCGCTGTCGTCGATGTCCAGCAAGGTCAAGAGCTTGCGTCGGCCCAGGACCGCGACGAGCCTGAGCAACAGGCGCAGGCTCGCGTTACGCCGATCGAGCGGGCCATAGGATTCCCAGTCGCCGAACAGGGCACCGCAGAAGGGGTTGTTCGCACTGCCGAAATCGCTCTGGTTACCGATGTCGTTGCCGCCGATGGGCGTCCGGCGATGGGCGAACATCTGCGCCAGGTCGCCAAGCAGGTCTTCATCGCGATAGGCGTCGTCGATATCGACTTCCAGGTTCTGGCCGGTGCCGCCATTGATCTCTTCCAGGATGTCGGTCAGTACCTGGTTCAGCGGGCTTTGCGTTGGCGCATCCAGATCGTGCTGCAGGGGTTGCCAGCCGAAGGGCGAGCGCCCGCCTGCCGAGCCATGTTCGGCACTCCAGCGCACCAGCGACTCCTTTA
Organism: Pseudomonas sp. LS_2; assembly: GCF_042709235.1. NCBI lineage: Bacteria > Pseudomonadati > Pseudomonadota > Gammaproteobacteria > Pseudomonadales > Pseudomonadaceae > Pseudomonas > Pseudomonas sp. LS_2. The sequence goes on from NZ_JAVAYC010000006.1 coordinate 149,473, forward strand.
ACCGGTCGCTGCCTGCATGCTGCGTCAGGTGCTCGCTCAGCGCGTCTGCCAGGCCTTGGAGAATCGAGGCACGGCGCGGCGTGGGGTCGTCACGGGACAGGGTTGCGGAAGGACGAAGGCTGTTCAGCCGATCGATATACATGGGCCTGATCTCATCGCGCTTGAAGAGACCCCGCCGCGGCGGGGCTTGCAGCGGATTGTCAGTATCGTATGTTCTTGGACGCCTCCCCCATGGCCGTAATGGCCTTGGTGGCACTGTCCATGGACTCGGCCGAGATGGCGTTCATGGTGTCGGCGACCAGTTTCGCCTGGTCGAATTGGGATTTCATGGTCGTCATCGCGGCCGCGGTCTGGTCCATCTGCTGCATGGCCGCCATGGAGGCGGCAAGAGAAGCTCCACCAAAACTCATAGTCGTATCTCCGGATTCTGGAATGGCAAGACGCTTGTGAGTGTCTCGAGTGTTAGGTGGCGGCGTGGGTGGAAACGGTTCCATGCCGGGCACTCAACCCATCGATATTTCCAGGCACTTCATCCGGTAGTAGAGCGTGCGGCGGGCGATGCCCAGTTCGGCGATGACCTTGTCGATATGACGATGGTGGCGGCGCATGCAGTCTTCGATGAGCACTTTCTCGAACTGCTGCAGTTGTTCCTTCAAGTTGAACGTAGTGCTGCAGGGCTCCGACTGTTCGGCGCGGGGAAGCGCCGGCAGGCCGAGCACGTAGCGCTTGGCGGCCGATTGCAGTTCGCGGATGTTCCCAGGCCAGGCGTAGCCGATCAGGTGGCACAGCAGCCCCGGCGACGGGGCGACGTGAGGCTTGCCCAGGGCCTTGGATTCGCGCTGCACCAGTGACTGGAACAGCGGCACGATACGCTCGCGGCGGCTACGCAGCGGCGGCAGCTTGAGGCTGACGATGTTCAGCCGGAAGTACAGGTCCCGGCGAAATTCGCCTCGTTCGACCATCTCTCCCAGAGGGCACTGGGCGGAGGCGATCACCCGCATGTCCACCGGGATGTTCTGGGTCGAGCCCAGGCGTTGGACGGTCCTGGATTCCAGCACACGCAGCAGCTTGGCTTGCAGCGTCAGGGGCATGCTGTCGACCTCGTCCAGGTACAGCGTTCCATTGTGCGCAGCCTCGATGAACCCGGCGCGGCTCTGGCTGGCACCGGTAAACGCACCGGAGTTGGCCCCGAACAATTGGCTCTCTGCCAGGCTCTCGGGAATGGCTGCGCAGTTGATGGCGACGAACTTGCCGGAGCGGCCGGACATGCGGTGGATTTTCTCCGCCAGCGTGTCTTTTCCGGTGCCGGTTTCGCCACGCAAGAGCACGTCGACCATCAGCGGCGCCACGCTTTGGGCGAAGGCCTCCAGGTTGAGATCATCCTCTTTATGGGTAGCGGAAAGTGCAGCGCAAAGCATCTTTTGCATCCCTGGCGACTCCATTCTTGTTCTACTAGGAGGTCGACAATTTCAGGATCAAAGGCGCGTAGAAATTTCCCGCGCCGCGGCATGATCGACTTGAGACCACCTTCGGTTTTCCACGCAGGGTTAGAGACTCGATTAAAAAAAAGTTCATGCTTGAGCGGCAGAAGTTCATCGTTTCAGCTAAACGGCAGCTTGACGCTATAACCCCGATTGTGCGAAAGCCGCGGCAGGCCCTGGCCTGGCGGGTTGGCAGGGCAGGCAGACGCCCTTGCACGGCGTCGAGCCCGTCTGACGACCGGTCAACGCTGGGGCCAGGGCTGAGGCAAGTCGCCATCTTCCGATTCGATATACTCGCGCGGTTCTTCGGGAGACCCTATGAGTTCGTTGCCAATCGATGCCGCCTTGCCGGCCCTTCTTAAAGCCCTGAACGAGCGTGATGAGGTCGTGCTCCAGGCACCGCCTGGCGCAGGTAAAACCACCCGCGTGCCCCTTGCCTTGCTGGATGAGCCGTGGCTTGAAGGCCAGACCATCGTCATGCTCGAGCCTCGCCGTCTCGCTGCCCGAGCTGCCGCGCAGCGTATGGCGAGCGAGTTGGGAGAAAAGCTCGGCGAGACCGTGGGCTATCGCATCCGACTGGACAGCAAGGTCGGCCCGAACACGCGAATCGAAGTGGTCACCGAAGGCATACTCACCCGCCGCCTGCAAAGCGACCCGGCGCTCGAAGGCGTGGGCCTGCTGATATTCGATGAGTTTCATGAGCGCAGTCTGGACGCCGACCTGGCCCTGGCCCTGAGCCTCAATGGCCGCGAGCTGCTGCGCGACGAGCCGCCGCTGAAGATCTTGCTGATGTCGGCCACGCTCGAGGGCGAGCGCCTGTCGCGTCTGCTCGACGACGCCCCGGTGGTCAGCAGCGAAGGGCGCATGCACCCGGTGGTCATCCAGTGGGGGCGACCGTTCCAGCCGGGCGAGTTCATCGAGCCGCGGGTGGTCGACTGCGTGCTGCTGGCGCTGGCCGATGAAGCCGGCAGCCTGCTGGTGTTCCTGCCCGGCCAGGTGGAGATTCGTCGCGTGCACCAGGCGTTGCAGGAGGCCCTCGGCGGGCGCGGTGACGTGCTGCTGTGCCCATTGCACGGCGAACTCGACCTCGATGCCCAGCGCGCAGCCATCGAGCCTGCGCCCAAAGGCCTGCGCAAGGTGGTGCTGGCCACCAATATCGCGGAAACCAGCCTGACCATCGAAGGCGTAAGGGTAGTTATCGACGCTGGCCTGGCGCGCGTGCCACGCTTCGACCCCGGCAGTGGCATGACCCGTCTGGACACCCAGCGTATTTCCCGCGCCAGCGCCACCCAGCGCGCTGGACGTGCCGGGCGCCTGGAGCCGGGGGTGTGCTACCGGTTGTGGTCCGAAGCCCAGCACGAGCAACTGGCCGCCCACGCCAGTGCCGAGATCCTGCAAGCCGACCTCGCCGGGCTGGCGCTGCAACTGGCGCGCTGGGGCGTTGCCCCTGACCAGCTGCGCTGGCTCGACCAGCCACCCGCTGCTGCCTACGCCCAGGCCCATGACCTGCTGGCGCGGCTTGGCGCGCTGCGCGCGGACAGCCGCGACAACCTCAGCGACCACGGCCAGGCGATGGCCGAATTGCCTGCGCACCCACGCATCGCCCACTTGCTGTTGCGCGGCCAGGCCCTGGGCCTGGTCGCCATGGCCTGCGACGTCGCCGCGCTGCTGGGCGAGCGCGATATCCAGCGCGGCGGTGGCGCCGACCTGCACACGCGCCTGGCGCTGCTCAGTGGTGAGTCCAAAGGTAGCCGTGGCGGCGTGCAACGTGCGCGACAGCTGGCACGGCAATATCGCAGCCTGCTGCGCGGCCAGCCGGTAACGCCGGTGGCCGAGCCCGATCATCCGCGCTGGCTGGGCGCGCTGCTGGCGCTGGCCTACCCCGACCGCGTCGCCCAGCAACGCCGCGAAGGCGGTGCCGAATACCGCTTGGCCAATGGCCGGGCGGCGCTGTTCGGCGACGTCGATGCGTTGATGAAATGCCCCTGGCTGGTCGTGGCCGACCTGGGCAGTCGCCAGGGCCAACGCGAGGAGCGTATCTACCTGGCCGCCGAGTTCGACCCGACACTGCTCGATGGCGTACTGGCCGAGCAGGTGCAGCACCTCGATGTGCTCGATTGGGATGAACGCGAGCAGGTGTTGCGCGCCGAACGCCAGCGTCGAGTAGGGGAACTGGTGCTCAGCCGCGAGCCGCTGCCGGGCCTGAACGACGAAGCCCGCGCCAAGGCCCTGGTCGGCCTGGTGCGGCGCAAGGGCTTGGCTCTGCTGCCCTGGACCCCGGAATTGCGCCAATGGCAGGCGCGCGTGGCGCTGCTGCGCGGGCTGGACTTCGAACAGCTCGGCCACAGCGATTGGCCGGACCTGGCTGACGACGCACTGCTGACGACCCTGGAAGACTGGTTGCAGCCCTACCTGGGCAAGGTCTCGCGCCTGAGCCACTTCGCCCAGCTGGACCTGTCGTCGATACTGCGCAACCTGTTGCCCTGGCCGCTGCCTCAGCAATTGGAGGCGCAAGCGCCGCAAACCCTGGAAGTGCCATCGGGCTCGAACATCCGCCTGGACTACAGCGAGCATCCGCCGGTCCTCGCCGTGCGCTTGCAGGAGCTGTTCGGCCTGGCTGATACACCGCGCATCGCCCAGGGCCGTCAGCAGGTCAAGTTGCACCTGCTGTCGCCAGCACGTCGACCGGTACAGGTAACCCAGGACCTGGCCAACTTCTGGCGCACCACCTATGCCGAAGTGAAGAAGGATCTCAAGGGCCGCTACCCCAAGCACTACTGGCCGGACGACCCGCTGGTGGCCGAGGCCACCGCACGGGCCAAGCCCAGGCCGCGTTGAGGAATGTGACGGGGCCCCGCGACGCGATGCATCGAGGGGCCCCTGGGCCAGGCATCACTTGCCTTGGCCAACCTTGTTCACGGCATCGAGGATCACCTGGGCCGTTTCCGCAGGCTTGGACTGCTGCGGTACGTGGCTGGTGGCAAGCTCGGTGGTGGTGGCCTTGATCTTCTTGGCGAAGTCGCGCTGCAGGCCTGGGTCGATCATGCGGTCCTCACCGGCCACCAGGTACCAGGACGGCTTGCCGGTCCAGGCCGCGGCGCTGGTTTTGTCTTCGAACGCCGAGGCGCGGATCGGGCCCTGGGTGGCGGTCATGATGGCGGTCTGCGCGGCGCTCAGGTCCTGGGCGAAGTCGGTCGCCATGCCTTGCGGAGTCAGGTACAGGTAGCCGTTGCGGTCAGGGGTGATCTGCGCGATGCCGGACGGGGTCGGGTAGCCCTTGCCCAGTTGGCCGGTGGCCTGGCCTGCGTCCGGGGCGAAGGCTGCGACGTACACCAGCCCACGTACCTTGGCGTCGGTACCTGCCTGGCTGATGACCGTGCCGCCCCACGAGTGGCCGACCAGCACCACGTCGCCGTCCTGGTTGTTCAGCACGCGGCGGGTGGCGGCGACGTCCTCGGCCAGCGAAGTCAGCGGGTTCTGCACGACGGTGACCTTGACGCCTTTGGCCTGCAGCAGCGGCACTACCTTGGCCCAGTCGGAGCCGTCGGCGAAGGCGCCGTGGACGATTACCACCGAGGGTTTGGCGGTGTCGGCGTGGCTGGCCGCCACGGTGAAGATCGACGCGGTCATTGCCATTGCGGCTGCAAGCGTTTTGAATCGGAACATGGCGGTGCCTCCTGTGGTTGATGTGGTGATTGTCGGGAGTGCGCGCTTGCCTGGGTATCGGTCGATTGTCCGAGCCTGGCTACCGATCGACCGTGAACCCATGGAAGCCTCATGTCCGATACCTCATTGCCTGCCATTGATAGCATCCCCCTCGAAGACGCCCTGCTGGCGCTGTCCATGGTCGGCGACCTGAGCATGGGCCAACCCATCGACCAGTCGCGCCGCACCGCCCGACTTGCGCGCTTGCTGGCCCACAACTGTGCCGGCGCCGGCGAGCACTTGCAGGTGGCCGACCACGTCGCCTTGCTGCGCTGGTCGGGCTGCACGGCCAACGCCGAAGGCTTCACCCGCTTGCTCGGTGACGACGTGCTGGGGCGCCAGGCCATGCTTAGCCAGACCCTCGGCCCTGCCGGGCAGCGAGCGATGCGCAAGACTTCGCCGTTGGCCCGGGTGCACTGCGAGGTGGCCGGTGAGGTAGCAGTGGCCCTGGCGCTGGCCGAGCCGGTAGAGCAGGGCCTGCGGCATGTGTTCGAGCATTTCGATGGCAGCGGCCGGCCCTACGGGCTGAGCCACCCGCAGATTCCCGAGGTGGTCTACCAGGTAGTGTTGGCGGGGGATCTGGAAATTCTCTCGCGCGTGCATGGTGTGGAGGCCGCGTTGGCGTGGATCGCCGAACAGGCCGACCGGCGCTACCCGGCCACCCTGGTGGCCGAACTCTCGCGCCATGCCGAGGACTGGCTGCACAGCTTGCAGGCACCTGGCCAGGCCGTGGCCGCGAGCGGCACGCCGGCGCCGGTGCGCCTGACCTTGCTGGGCGATGTCATCGACCTGAAGTTGTCATGGCTGGCAGGCTACTCACGCGCCGCCGCCGAACTGGCCCGCCAGGCGGCCGACCTGCTGCATCTGTCACAAGCCAGTGGCGAGCGCCTGGGCCGAGCGGCGCTGGTGCACGGCATGGGCCGCGCAGCGGTGCCCAACCGGTTGTGGAACACGCCGGGCAGCCTGCTGGAAAGCGACCGCGACCAGACTCACCTGGTGCCCTACTGGACCCAGCGCGTGTGTGCCCAGGTGCCGGCACTTGCCGATATCGGGCCACTGGCCGCCCATGCCTATGAAAGGCTCGATGGCAGTGGCTATTTTCGGGGCGTGGGCGCCGAGAGCCTGCAACCAGAGCACCGCCTGCTGGCGGCGACCCTGGCCTGGCAGGCCTTGCGTGGCGAGCGGCCTTGGCGCCCGGCGTTCGACGAGCACACGGCTGCCCAGGTGCTACGGGATGAAGCAGGCAAGGGCCGTTTCGATGCCCAGTGCTGCGAAGCGGTGATTGCTGCCGCGCGTGGCGAGCGTCAGCTGGAGGTGGGCAAGGCGAGCAATGGCGTGCTGAGCGAGCGTGAAAGCGAGGTGCTGCGGCTGATCAGCCTGGGCAACAGCAACAAGGAAACCGCGCGCTTGCTGGGTATCAGCCCCAGTACCGTGCGTACCCATGTGGAAAGCACCTTCCGCAAGCTCGAGTGCACGACCCGTGCGGCGGCGACCCTCAAGGCGCTCACGCTGGGCCTGCTGTGACCGGCACGATGGGCCGTGATGCACGGCCCGTTATGGCTGGAAGGCGAGGTAGGCGGGTCAGGTGAGCACCCGCTCGATGAAGAAGGTCAGGGGCTCGCCCTGCTGAACATTCAAGTAGGAAAAGCGCGGGGTCGCGACATTGGGGTCGTGGGTCGCCTTGACCTGGTGGCCCAGATGGTCACGCAGGCGGCCAAGCACCCCGTGGTCTTGCCATTCCAGCGCCTCGAGTTTCAGGAAGTCCGTGACATCGGCGTAGTAATACAGGCCCAGGTAGCCATTGCGGCTGATTCCCAGCTTCTTGTCCTGGTCGGCGCCGCTGCCGGTGATCATGAAGTGCAAGCGATCCGCGCTCTGCGAATGCAGTGTGAAGCGAAACGTATAGGCTTGCTGTTCAAGGCCAGCGATCACCCAGTCGCTTTGCCCTATGACCGCCTTGCCAACACGGTCGGTGAAGCGGCTCAGGTAGACCGCCCTGTCGCGGGACGGGGCTTCCCGCGTGTAGATCCTGCCGAGAAAGCTGTCGTCGTGCCGCGCCCAGAAATTCGTCCATTCGTCGTCCATCGTGATACCTCTGCGCGATGTCGGCGAAGGCTTCGCCGACCCGCGTCCAGAGTACGGGCCGGCCTGGACGAGACGATTTGGAAACAGCACCCCTGAGGGTACCGGCTCAGGCGCCGGCTTGGCCCTCGAGCAACATGAACAGGCGGTACAACACCACGGTGCTGAACAGTTGCAGGAAACCGCTGAGGCTGCTCAGGGCCAGCTGTACCGCTGGTTGCGGCTCGCTGAAGGCGGCCAGCAGCAGGCCGTCGAGCAGCCACAGCGGCGCCAGCACGGCCAGCACCAGCAGCAGGATGCGCATGAAGTTGCCGCTGGTCATGCGCGCGCTCTCGCGCATCGACTGGAGCACCGGGAAGCCACGTAGCACCAGCAGGTACTCGGCGAACACCAGGTTGATCATCACCCAGATACCGGGCAGCACGAACAGCGCCAGGCCCGCCACGATCAGCAGCGAGCTGATGAGAATCAGCAAGGCCAGCGTTGGCCACAGCTGCACGGCCCGGGCGAACAGGTCGCGCTTGCGGGTGTCCTGGCCGTTGCTGCGGGTATCGAGGTAGAGGATCAACGCCGCGCTGTACAGCGGATAGAACAGCACGCCCAGCAGCATGCCGTAGGCGGGCGAGGCCTGCTCGCCCAGCTGGCTGTACAGCAGCTGGGTGCTCAGGGCCTCGAGCACCACCAGCGGCAGGCACAGCTGGACGATGCTGGCGAGGTGGCGGCGGAAGAAATACAGGGAGTCGCGCAGGATGTTCAGCGGGTTCATGGGTCTACATCGTATGGAAAAAGCAGGGCCTAACTTTAGCCCAGTAGCAGGCCTGGTCGCACGGTCTGCTGAAGAAAGTTTCATCAGGAGCGTGATTGAATCCCTGTAGCAGGCCCCCCATCTTTGACCTTGTCCGCCGTTTCGCCCGGCACGAGAGGTAGCCATGAATACTGAAGAACAAACCCTGATCGACGGCCTGTTCAACCGCATCAAGCAGGCCGAGAACCCCAGCCAGCCGCGCGATGCGCAGGCCCAGGCGCGTATCGAGGAGCATCTGCGCCAGCAGCCCGCGGCGCCGTACTACATGGCCCAGGCAATCCTGGTACAGGAAGCGGCGCTCAAGCAGTTGGACGAGCAGAACAAGCAGCTTCAGGCCGAGCTCCAGCAGGCCCGCGCGCAGCAGCCGGCCGCCCCTTCCGGGGGTGGTTTCCTTTCAAGCATCTTCGGCAGCAGCAACCGCGCAGCCGAGCCCCAGCGTTCGGTGGCGCCGCCCAGCGCGGGTGGCTGGCGCGATACGCCCCAGCGCCCCGTTCAAGCGCAGCCGCCACAGCAGCAGGCGTTCAACGCCGCCCCGGCCCGTGGCGGTGCCAGCAGCTTTCTCGGCGGCGCCATGCAGACGGCGGCGGGCGTGGCCGGTGGGGTGTTGCTGGCGCAGGGCATCAGCAGCCTGTTCAGGCACCCATCACAACCTGAAGAAGTGACCGAGGTGATCCGCGAGGAGCCCGCTCCCGCCAGCGACAGCGGTGGCTGGAATGAGCAGGGCGGCCAACAGCAGGTCGCCGACCAGCAAGACTGGAACGCTGACCAGGGCGGTTTGGCCGACACCGACTACGACAGCGGCGGCGACTTCTTCTCGGACGACGACAGCTTCGTCTGACATACTGCGTGGCATCCAGGGGCGCTTTGCGCCCCTTTCTTCGTGCAACGAGGTGCCTGGGGTTGAAGAAGATCGCGCTGTTCGCCGACGTGCAGAACCTCTACTACACCGTGCGCCAGGCCCACGGCTGCCATTTCGACTACACCGCCCTGTGGGCCGATGTCAGCCGCGAAGGCGAGATCGTCGAGGCGGTGGCCTATGCCATCGACCGCGGCGACAGCAAGCAGCAGCAGTTCCAGCGCATCCTGCGCAACCTGGGTTTCGATGTGCGCCTGAAACCCTTCATCCAGCGCAGCGATGGCTCGGCCAAAGGCGATTGGGACGTAGGTATCACCCTCGATGTGATCGATGCCGCCGCGCGGGTCGACCAGGTGGTGCTGGCTTCCGGTGATGGCGATTTCGACCTGCTGATGGAGCGTGTGGTGCAACGCCATGGCACCGAGACGGTGGTGTACGGGGTGCCGGGGCTGACCGCGCTTTCTCTGATCCGTGCGGCCAACCGCTACGTGCCGATCGAGGGCAAGCTGTTGCTGCGTCACTGAGTGCCTGTGTTCACCTGCAAAGTGTTGCGGTGTTTTAAACCGGTTTTGTAACTTAATTTTGCGTCATGCCCTTCTTAAACTGGGTCACCTGTAAACGGATTTCGAGTGACCCTGCATGACTGCCCCCCGTCGTTTCCCGCTGCTGTTGATTGGCGCCTTCCTGGCCTTGTACCTGGTCTGGGGCTCCACCTACCTGGCCATTCGCATCGGTATCGAGTCGTGGCCGCCGCTGTTGATGGCTGGGGTGCGTTTCGTCATCGCGGGTAGCCTGATGTACGCCTTCCTGCGCTGGCGCGGTGTGCCGGCCCCGACCTGGCCGCAGTGGCGCTCGGCAGGGGCGATCGGCTTCTTATTGCTCAGCTGCGGTAACGGCGGCGTGACCCTGGCCGAGCATGCCGGTGTGGCCTCGGGCGTAGCGGCCCTGGCGGTGGCGACCGTGCCGCTGTTCACCTTGCTGTTCGGCCTGCTGTTCGGGCACCGCAACTCGCGCCTGGAGTGGGCTGGCATCTTCCTCGGCCTTGCCGGCATCGGCCTGCTCAATCTCGGTTCCAACCTGCAGGCCAGCCCCATGGGCGCGGCGATTATCCTGTTCGCGGCAGCTGCCTGGGCCTTTGGCTCGGTGTGGAGCAAGAGCCTGCCGCTGCCCCAGGGCGCCATGGCCAGCGCCGCGCAGATGCTGGTAGGCGGCGCCGCGCTGCTGCTGGGCAGTGCGCTCAGCGGCGAGCGCCTGACCCAGATGCCCACCGCAGCGGGCTGGGGCGCACTGGCCTACCTGGTGCTGTTCGGCTCGATCGTCGCGTTCAGTTCGTACCTGTATCTGCTCAAGAACGTCCGCCCTGCAGCTGCTACCAGCTATGCCTACGTCAACCCCGTGGTGGCGGTGCTGCTGGGCATCGCCTTCGCCGACGAGCACATTGGTGCCGAGGAGTGCATGGCCATGGCGGTGATCGTCGGCGCGGTGGTCCTGATCGGCCTGCCGCAGTGGCGCAAGGTACCTGCCGTTCGTGCCTCGTAGGGGCGCGAAGCGCGGCCCTCAGGTACACTGCGCGCCGTCGCTGAACCCCTACACGGTATTGCCATGAATTTCGCCAAGCTCGGCCTGATCGAACCGCTGCTGCGCACCTTGCAGCAGCTGGACTACACCACCCCGACCCCGGTCCAGGCCCAGGCCATTCCCGCCGTACTGGCCGGCCGCGACCTGATGGCCGCCGCCCAGACCGGCACCGGCAAGACCGCGGGCTTTGCCCTGCCGGTGCTGCAACGCCTGGCCCTGGAAGGTGAGAAGGTGGCCAGCAACTCGATCCGCGCGCTGGTGCTGGTGCCGACGCGCGAGCTGGCCGAGCAGGTGCACGCCAATATCCGCCAGTACGCCGAGAACCTGCCGCTGAGCACTTACGCGGTGTACGGCGGTGTCAGCCTCAATCCGCAGATGATGCGTCTGCGCCGCGGCGTCGACCTGCTGGTGGCCACCCCTGGCCGGCTGCTCGACCTGTTCCGCCAGAACGCCGTGAAGTTCGGTCAGGTGCAGACCCTGGTGCTCGACGAAGCCGACCGCATGCTCGACCTGGGCTTTGCCGAAGAGCTGCAGGCGGTGTACGCCGCGCTGCCGCGCAAGCGCCAGACCCTGCTGTTCTCGGCCACCTTCTCCGAGCAGATCCGCCTGCTCGCCGGGCTTGCCCTGAACGACCCGCTGAGCATCGAGGTAAGCCCGCGCAACGCCGCCGCCAGCACCGTCAAGCAATGGCTGGTGCCGGTGGACAAGAAGCGCAAGGCCGACCTGTTCGTGCACCTGATGCGCAAGCAGCGCTGGAAGCAGGTGCTGGTGTTCGCCAAGACCCGCAACGGCGTGGACCAGCTGGTGGAGCGTCTACTGGGCGAGGGCGTGAACGCGGACGGTATTCATGGCGACCGGCCCCAGGCGACCCGCCAGCGTGCGCTCGATACCTTCAAGGCCCGTGAAATCCAGGTGCTGGTGGCGACCGACGTGGCTGCCCGAGGCCTGGATATCGACGACCTGCCGCTGGTGGTCAACCTCGACCTGCCGATCAACGCTGAAGACTACGTGCATCGTATCGGCCGTACCGGGCGGGCGGGCAACAAGGGCGAAGCGATTTCCCTGGTGTGTGCCGACGAGGTGCAGTTGCTGGCCGCGATCGAGACGTTGACACGCCAGACCCTGCCGCGCCATGAAGAACCGGATTTCATTCCCGATCACCGGGTGCCGCAGACCGATGCCAATGGCCAGGTACTGAAGAAACCGAAAAAGCCCAAGAAGCCCAAGGAGAACAGCGCCAAGCGTGGGTTGGGCAAGTGGATGGACAGCAGTGCCGAGCCGGCGGCGCCAGTGAAGGCGGTGCGCAAGGTGCCGAGTTTCAACAAGCGCAAGCCTTGAGGTTGGTGTTGGTTTCTTCGCGGGTGAACCCGCTCCCACAGGTTCTGCACTGCCCTTGAGAGCGGCGCAATACCTGTAGGAGCGGGTTTACCCGCGAAGAAGCCGCTGGGTTTTTTCAGCCTTTCCCTTCAAGCCAAGCCGCCGCCGCCCGCCCGGCTTTCAAACCGCTGGCAAAGCAAGCCGTCAGCAGATAACCCCCCGTCGGCGCCTCCCAGTCCAGCATCTCCCCGGCACAGAACACCCCCGGCAAATGGCGCAGCATCAGCCCCTCATCCAGCGCCTCGAAGCGCACCCCGCCCGCCGTGCTGATCGCCTCGTCCAGCGGCCGCGTGCGCACCAGCTCCATCGGCAATGCCTTGATCGCCTGGGCCAGGCGCAGCGGGTCGGCGAAGGTCTCGGGGCCGGTCAGCTCGCGCAGCAGCGCCGCCTTCACCCCATCGATACCCAACTGGCCCTGCAGATGCTTGGCCATCGACCGTGAACCGCGCGGCTTGGCCAGGGCCTGGGCGATTTTGTCCACAGGCCGGTCCGGCAGCAGGTCGAGCAACAGCGTTGCCCGCCCGTCGCGGTTGATCGCTTCGCGCAGCGGTGCCGACCAGGCATATACCAGGCTGCCTTCCACACCCTGCGCAGTCAGGATGAATTCACCCCTGCGCGGCGCCGTGCCAGGCAGGCTCAAGGCGATGTTCTTCAACGGCGCACCGGCGAACCTACGGGTCAGCACCTCGCTCCAGCCCGCCACCTCGAAGCCACAGTTGCTCGGCTGCAACGGCGAGATATCCACACCCCGCTCGGCCAGCGGCGTCAGCCAGGCGCCGTCCGAACCCAGGCGCGCCCAGCTGGCGCCGCCCAGGGCAAGCACCACGGCATCGGCGCGTACCTGTAGTTCACCCTGTGGATAAGCCACCCGCAGCGAGCCATCGGCGTTCCAGCCCAGCCAGCGGTGACGGGTGTGGATAACCACCCCGGCATCGCGCAGGCGCTTGAGCCAGGCGCGTAGCAGCGGCGCCGCTTTCATGTCGCGGGGGAACACCCGGCCGGAGGTGCCGACAAAGGTCTCGATACCCAGGCCGTGAATCCACTGGCGCAGGGCATCGGCGTCGAAGCCTTGCAGCAGGGCATCCACCTCGCTGCTGCGTGCGGCATAACGCGCTACAAACGCCGGGTAGGGCTCGGAGTGGGTGATGTTCATGCCGCCGACGCCCGCCAGCAGGAACTTGCGCCCCACCGAGGGCATGGCATCGAACACTTCGACCGCCACCCCGGCCTGGGCCAGGGTCTCGGCGGCCATCAGGCCGGCGGGGCCGCCGCCGATCACGGCAACCAAGGGGCGGGTAGGGGAGCGAGGGTCGGTCATGGCGGCGGCAGGCTGTGGAAAAGAGCGCGCATTCTACCCCAGCCATGGGCGTGCAGGCACTGTACAAAAAATGAACAGACCCTTGCGGATCAGGCAGTTAAAGGGCTGTAGCCGCTTTCCCGCAGGTTATCCACAGGCGGTTCCACAGTCATTGTGCACAACCTAGTACCCGTGCAGCGCTGTGGTGGAGGATGCCGTGACGGCGCGCCAAGGCTTTGCGGTCCTTGCTGTAGCCGCCGCCGATCACCCCCATCACAGGAATGTCGCGGCCCAGGCAGTGGCGCAATACGGCTTCGTCCCGCGCGGCCAGGCCCTGGTCGGTCAGTTGCAGGTAGCCCAGGGCATCGTCCTTGTGCACGTCGACCCCGGCGTCGTACAGCACCAGGTCTGGCTGGTACAGCGGCAGCAAGTAGTTGAGCGCGTCATGTACCACTTCCAGGTAGTCGGCATCGCCCATGCCGCGCGGCAGGGGGATGTCCCAATCGCTGTGGGCCTTGCGCGCCGGGAAGTTCTGCTCGCAGTGCAGCGACACGGTGATCGCCTCGGGGGTGTCCTGCAGAATTCGCGCGGTGCCGTCGCCCTGGTGCACGTCGCAGTCGAAGATCAGCACCCGCTGTACGCGCCCGGCTTCGAGCAGGTAGCGGCTGATCACCGCCAGGTCGTTGAAGATGCAAAAGCCCGCCGGGTGGTCGTAGTGGGCGTGATGGGTGCCGCCGGCCAGGTGGCAGGCGATGCCGTGCTGCAGGGCCATCTCGGCGCTCAGCAGCGAGCCGCCGACGGCGCGTACGGTGCGCCGCGCCAGCGCTTCGCTCCAGGGCAGGCCCAGGCGGCGCTGGTCTTCGCGCGACAGCTCGCCGTTCATGTAGCGCTCGATGTAGGCGCGGTCGTGGGCCAGGGCAAGGATGTCGTTGGAGCAGATCTGCGGGCGCAGCAGGGCTTGGTCGGTAGTCAGCCCACTGTCGACCAGGTGATCGTGCAGCAGGCGGAACTTGTCCATGGGAAAGCGGTGGTCCGCAGGGAACTCAGGGCTGTAGTCTTCGTGGTAGATCAGAGGCAGGTGCATGGTCGAGTCGCGTGGCGGGCCAGCGCTGATGATGGCCGTCATCGCGTTCGCGGGGCAAGCCATGCAGCAGCTAACCTGTAGACGTGCGACACCTTCATTGCGGAGCCCTTGATGACCCCGACCCTCGAACTGGAAAGCGCCCGGCTGGTGCTGCGCCAATGGCAGGACGACGACCTGCGTGAGTTCGCCGCATTGTGCGCAGACCCCCAGGTGATGCGCTATTTCCCGGCCCCTTTGACGCGCGTGGAGGCGGCGGCGCTGATTGGCCGCGTGCGTGGCCATTTCAACGAATACGGCTATGGCCTGTGGGCCCTGGAGCGCAAGGACAGCGGTGCATTCATCGGCATGACCGGCCTGCTCAACGTCAATTTCGATGCGCCCTTCGCCCCGGCCGTGGAGATCGGCTGGCGCCTGGCCCGGCGCCACTGGGGGCTGGGCTTTGCCAGCGAAGCGGCCTGGACTTGCCTGCGCTGCGCCTTCGCCCAGTTGCACCTGGACCAAGTGGTGTCGTTCACCAGCGAACAGAACCTGCCGTCGCAAAAGGTCATGCAGGCCATTGGCATGGTCCACGACCCGCACGGCGCCTTCGAGCACCCGCGCCTGCCGCCTGGGCATGCCCTGCGTCCCCATGTGCTGTACCGCATCGACCGCGCGCGCTGGCAGAACAACCTGCGGGGTTGACCGCCCCGCCATGCGCGGAAACGCCGACAAATTCTGTATCATCTGGCCCCTGATGCCCGTAGGAGAAACCCGATGAGCCATGTGTTGGACGACCTGGTCGACCTGTTGAGCCTCGAATCGATCGAGGAAAACCTGTTCCGTGGCCGTAGCCAGGACCTGGGCTTTCGCCAGTTGTACGGCGGCCAGGTACTCGGTCAGTCGCTGTCGGCGGCCAGCCAGACGGTCGAGGATGCGCGCCATGTGCACTCGCTGCACGGTTATTTCCTGCGTCCAGGGGATGCCAGCATGCCGGTGGTCTATTCGGTCGACCGCGTGCGCGATGGCGGCAGCTTCAGCACCCGCCGGGTGACGGCGATCCAGAAGGGCCAGCCGATCTTCACCTGCAGCGCTTCGTTCCAGTACGACGAGGAAGGCTTCGAGCACCAGGCGCAGATGCCCGATGTGGTTGGCCCGGAGAACCTGCCTAGCGAGGTCGAACTGGCCCGCGCCATGGCCGACAAGCTGCCCGAGCGCATCCGTGACAAGGTGCTGTGCGCCAAGCCGATCGAGATCCGCCCGGTGTCCGAGCGCGACCCGTTCGACCCCAAGCCGGGCGACCCGGTGAAATACGCGTGGTTCCGCGCCGACGGCAACCTGCCGGACATCCCCGCGCTGCACAAATACATGCTCGCCTACGCCTCCGACTTCGGCCTGTTGACCACTGCGCTGCTACCCCATGGCAAGTCGGTGTGGCAGCGCGACATGCAGATCGCCAGCCTCGACCACGCGCTGTGGTTCCACCGCAACCTGCGCGCCGACGACTGGCTGCTGTACGCCACCGACAGCCCATGGGCCGGCAATGCCCGCGGCTTCACCCGCGGCAGCATCTTCAACCGCGCCGGGCAGCTGGTGGCGTCGTCGACCCAGGAAGGCCTGATCCGCCATCGCAAGGATTGGGCATGAGCCTGGGCGCTATCCGCCATTGGGTGTTCGACATGGACGGCACCCTCACGGTGGCGGTGCATGACTTCGTAGCCATTCGCCAGGCGCTGGGCATTCCCGCCGAGGACGACATCCTCACCCACCTGGCCGCCCTGCCCAGGCCGGAGGCCGAGGCCAAGCATGCCTGGCTGCTCGAGCACGAGCGCGACCTGGCCATTGCCTCCACGGCAGCCCCGGGCGCGGTGGCGTTGGTGCGCGAGCTGGCCGCCCGTGGTTGCCGTTTGGCGATCCTCACCCGCAATGCGCGGGAGCTGGCCCATGTGACGCTGGAGGCGATTGGCCTGGCGGAGTGTTTCCCGGTGGAGCATATCCTTGGCCGCGACGAAGCCGCGCCCAAGCCCAGCCCCGATGGCCTGCTGCAGATCGCCCGCGCCTGGGGCGTGGCGCCCAGCGAACTGGTGATGGTGGGGGATTATCGCTTCGACCTGGACTGCGGCCGTGCGGCAGGGGCGCGTACGGTGCTGGTGAACCTGCCGGACAACCCCTGGCCGGAGTTGGTTGATTGGCATGCGGCGGATTGCACCGCGCTGCGCAACATGCTCCGCTGACGCAATCTAGTCTGCTAGCTCGTGGGAGCGGCCTCGTGTCGCGAAAGGGATGCAAAGCAGCCCCAGCCCCTACAGCATCATCTCTGGCATCGTGGGGCCGCTACGCAGCCCTTTCGCGACACGAGGCCGCTCCCACTGACCATTCACTCCGGCAACAAGCGATCCCGACTGTTGGACAGGTGCAGGCAGATCGCGGCCCGCGCCGCGTCCGGGTCTTGCCGACGGATGGCATTGAGGATTGCTTCGTGCTCCAGATTCGCCAGGTAGGCATGCCCCGCCAGGTTGGCCCCGGCTCGTTGCGCCAGGGCCATGCGGTTGCGCGGGATCAGCGCCGTGCCGAGCTGCGCCATCATTTCGCTGAAGTACAGGTTGCCGGTGGCTTCGGCGATCAGCAGGTGGAAGCGCCGGTCGGCCTCGATGCAGCTGTCGCCTGCGGCGGCCAGGTCCTGGTAGTCGTCCAGGGCCTGGCGCATCTGCACCAGGTGGCGTTCTTCGCGGCGCAAGGCGGCGAGGGCGGCGGCCTGGCCTTCCAGGCCGATGCGCAGCTCCAGCAGGTCGCGCACGCTGGCGGCGTTCTCGGCGCCTACGCGCAACCCGGAACGTGCCTGGCGCTCGATGACGAAGGTGCCGATGCCATGGCGGGCTTCCACCAGGCCTGCCGCCTGAAGCTTGGACAGTGCTTCGCGGACCACGGTGCGGCTAACGCCGTGGTCGCGCACGATCGTATTTTCCGAGGGGAGTTTGTCGCCGGGGGCGTAGGTGCCCAACAGGATCTGCTGGGTCAGGCGCGAGACCAGGTCATGGGCGCGGGTGTGGCTGCGGGTCATGGTGTTGGCCCTGGAGGTTGAAGGTCAGTGCGGGCAGCATACTTGTATGACAAGTCTGATGGGAAGATTATTTTTACTCCGATATTGCCCACCATATTGCCTTGTTAAATTAAACGTTCGCCGTAATTTCCACGATTTTTTCCCTGATAACGGCTTGTATTCTGGCTTTTAGCTGCTCGATAGCATCTTGTCGTACAACCTTTCGAAGAATATGCTCTCTCCCATCTGGATGTCAGACAACTGCCCGTCCGCTACCAGTACCCTCAATAAAAACAATCAGTGGGAGACTCCCATGAGCGACACCCTCGATCCGTCTGCACGGCACGGCGACGTGCTCGCCAGTGCCGTGGCCAAGGTCAAGCGCCACGTACTGCCGCTGTTCGTCATCATGTTCATCGTCAACTACCTGGACCGCGTCAATATCGGCTTCGTCCGCCCGCACCTGGAAAGCGACCTGGGCATCAGCGCCGCCGCCTATGGCTTCGGTGCCGGTTTGTTCTTCATCGGCTACGCCCTCTTCGAAGTACCCTCGAACATGCTGCTGCAAAGGGTCGGCGCCAAGCTCTGGCTGACCCGCATCATGTTCACCTGGGGCCTGGTGGCTACTGCCATGGCGTTCGTGCAGAACGAAACCCAGTTCTACGTGCTGCGCTTTTTGCTCGGTGTCGCCGAAGCTGGCTTCTTCCCCGGCGTGATCTACTACTTCACCCGCTGGTTGCCAGCCGCCGAGCGCGGCAAGGCGATCGCCATATTTCTCAGCGGTTCGGCCATCGCCTCGCTGATCTCCGGGCCGTTGGCTGGCGCGCTGATGCAGATCCAGGGCCTGGGCATGCATGGCTGGCAGTGGATGCTGTTCATCGAAGGCATGGCCTCCGTGGCGTTGTGCTTCTTCGTGTTCTTCTGGCTCGATTCCAAGCCCCACGACGCCAAGTGGCTCAGCCGTGCCGAGCAGGATGCACTGGTCGACACCATCGACCGCGAACAGCGTGAGCGTGAAGCGGCGGGGCCGGTGAAGACGTCTTCCTGGAGCCTGCTCAAGGACCGCCAGATCCTGCTGTTCTGCCTGATCTACTTCTGCATCCAGCTGACCATCTACGCCGCCACGTTCTGGCTGCCGAGCATCATCAAGCGCATGGGCGACCTCAGCGACCTGCAGGTGGGCTTCTTCAACTCCATTCCCTGGCTGATCTCGATCCTGGCCATGTACGCCTTCGCCGCGGGCGCCACGCGCTGGAAGTTCCAGCAGGCATGGGTCGCTGCAGCGCTGCTGGTCGCGGCCACCGGGATGTTCATGTCCACCACCGGTGGGCCGGTGTTCGCCTTTATCGCCGTGTGCTTCGCGGCCATCGGCTTCAAGTCGGCGTCTTCGCTGTTCTGGCCGATTCCGCAGGGCTACCTGGATGCGCGTATCGCCGCGGCTGTGATCGCGCTGATCAACTCGGTGGGCAACCTGGGCGGCTTCGTCGCACCCACCACCTTTGGCCTGCTCGAGCAGCACACCGGTTCCATCCAGGGCGGCCTGTACGGCCTGGCGGTGACTTCGGTGCTGGCCGCCATCGCCATCTTCTTCGTGCGTACCCGCCCAAAGGGCGCCAGCAGCCATGACCTCAAGGCGCCCTCGACCTTGAGCCAGCCCCACTGAATGAAGGAACACCCGAGCATGAACCAGCACACCCAGATTCATACCGGCACCCCACTGGTCACCGACCTGCGCGTCGTCCCGGTGGCCGGCCACGACAGCATGCTGCTCAACCTCAGCGGCGCCCACGGCCCGTTCTTCACCCGCAATATCGTGATACTGCGCGACAGCGCCGGCAACACCGGCCTTGGCGAGGTGCCCGGCGGCGAGAAGATCCGCCAGACCCTGGAAGACGCCCGCGAGCTGGTGGTCGGCCAGCCCATCGGCCACTACCAGCGCGTGCTCAACGGCATGCGCCAGGCCTTCGCCAACCGCGACGCCGCGGGCCGTGGCTTGCAGACCTTCGACCTGCGCATCGCCGTGCATGCGGTCACCGCCATGGAGTCGGCGCTGCTCGACCTGCTCGGCCAGCACCTGGGCGTGCCCATGGCCGCGCTGCTGGGCGAAGGCCAGCAGCGCGAGGCGGTGAAAATGCTCGGCTACTTGTTCTATATCGGCGACCGCCGCAAGACCGACCTGGCCTACCGCAGCGAGGCCGACGCAGACGATGCCTGGCAGCGTCTGCGCCACGAACACGCCCTGACCCCTGAGGCTGTGGTGCGCCTGGCCGAGGCCGCCAAGGCCCGCTATGGCTTCAACGACTTCAAGCTCAAGGGCGGCGTGCTGCGCGGCGAGGAAGAGATCGAGGCGGTCACCGCCCTGGCCGAGCGTTTCCCCGAGGCGCGCATCACCCTCGACCCCAATGGCGCCTGGTCGCTCAAGGAAGCCATCGCCCTGTGCCGCGACCAGCACCAGGTGCTGGCCTACGCCGAGGACCCGTGCGGCGCCGAGAACGGCTATTCCGGGCGAGAGGTGATGGCCGAGTTCCGCCGCGCCACCGGGCTGCGCACCGCCACCAACATGATCGCCACCGACTGGCGGCAGATGGGGCACGCCATCCAGTCCCAGGCGGTGGACATTCCCCTGGCCGACCCGCATTTCTGGACCCTGCAAGGTTCGGTGCGGGTGGCGCAGATGTGCAATGACTGGGGCCTGACCTGGGGTTCGCATTCGAACAACCATTTCGACATTTCCCTGGCCATGTTCACCCAGGTCGGCGCAGCGGCACCGGGCGACATCACTGCGCTGGACACCCATTGGATCTGGCAGGACGGCCAGCGCCTGACCCGCGAGCCGCTGCGCATCGTCGACGGCCATGTACGGGTGCCGGAGCGTCCGGGGCTGGGGGTGGAGCTGGATGAAGAGCAGTTGATGAAGGCCCATGAGTGCTATCGCAACATGGGGCTGGGGGCGCGGGATGACAGCGTGGCGATGCAGTACCTGATTTCGGGCTGGCGCTTCGATAACAAGCGGCCTTGCCTGGTGCGGTGAAGGGCACCGGCTTTGCCGGTGTTCGCGAGCAAGCTCGCTCCTACAGGGGTTGCGCTGCCATTGTAGGAGCGGGCTTGCCCGCGAATAGGCCGTCACAGTCGATAAATTTCCTTACGCCCACATTACCCGCGCGTAAACACCACCACCGCTGCACGCACCTTCTTCCCACCAAACAGACTCATGCGCTGGAACTGCCCATGGCTGACCGGCAGGTGTTGGCAGTCCAGCGCCTGCCGGTGCCGGGCGTGGTCGGTATCCGGGTCGTGCAAATACACGAAATCGTCATCGCACCCGGTCACCAGCACCCAATGCGGCGCCTTGGTACGGGTCAGCTGGTAATTGCTGATCAGCACCAGCACCAGGCCGCCCTCAGCCAACACGCGTGGCAGGTCCAGAGGCCCGCGTGCGCGTTGCACGTCGGTCTCCTGCAATTCGCCGCAGAAGTCCTCGTGCACCAGTTGCATCACCTCCTTCTTGTTCGCCTGGCGCACGCCGTCGAGGAACAGCGGGCCGTCGGTGCTCAATTGCAGGCGCACGCCAAAGCCTCGGCGCCAGGCGGCCAAGGCCAGGCCCTGGGGGCTGCAGCCGCCGTGGCCGGAGGTCATGAATACCGTGGTTGCCTCGCGCCACAGCCGCACTTCCTCCCGACGGCTCGGCTCCCAGCCAGGGCGTAGCGCGGCCATGGCCATCAGCAGGCAGGCCGGGCCGCAGGTGAAATCGGTGGTCTGGGCGTAGTAGGGCACCGCGCGGGCCTTGCTGGCCGGGCGCTGGACGATGCGTTTCTCGTAGCGCAGGGCACTGGCGTGGTCCTCGTAGTAATCCTCGACCTGGGCAAAGCGCCGGTAGCCATGACGTTCATAAAGCGCAATGGCCTTCGGGTTGTCGGCGCGTACCTCCAGGCGCAGGTAGGCGCGTTCGTGTTCCAGGGCGCATTGTTCCGCCCGTTCGAGCAGGCGCGCGCCCAGCCCTTCGCCGCGTGCCTGGGGCGCGATGGCGATGGAGTACAGGCGCGCCAGCGAGGTGCCCCGGTGGAACAGCAGCAGGGCGTAGCCCATCAACTGGCCATCGCGCTGCGCCACCAGCAGGCTGGCATGGGCATGGGCGAGCATCCAACGGAAGCTGCGCGGGGTGAGCCGGTCCGAGGCGAAGCACCGGTTCTCGAGCGCCAGCAAGGCAGGCAAGTCATCGGTGGTTGCAAGGCGAAATTCGATTTCCATAGGGCCGCCGTAAAAGTTGCGTAATGAAACGGGACATTCGAAAAACATCGTGCTTAATAGAAGGGTGTGTCTCCAACACAGGACTTCAGCAATGTCTTCGTTTCAAGAGCCCTTATCAGGCTTTACCGAGGAAAGTTCGTCTTCTGCAAACAGTGGTTATATATATCCACTGGCCACTGATGCCAAGTCAAGCCAATTGATGATAATCGTCGAGCGCCGTGAAGACTGGGCTTCCTACCTCCCTAGCGAGGATGTGGTGACCGCGCAGGAGTACTTGGAACAGCCCCGTGAAAGTGTTTCCGGGCAGCGGGTCCAGGTAATAAACCTTTGCCGAAACTATCGATACTTGGGCCACGGTTATTATTGTTCGCTGCTGGCGGAGGCGCGCGGGCATCATGTAATTCCGTCGGTAAAAAGTATCAGTGAGTTGACCCGAAAATCACTGTATGGGCTGGCGCTTGATGACATGGCCGGCCGTTTGGAAAGTGCCTTGGCCCATCATCCATACGGTGAGACCGAAGGTTTCACCTTGACCTTGTATTTCGGTCGCACCGACCTCGAGCCCCTGCAAGACATCGCCCGCCAACTGTTTGAAGCGTTCCCCTGTCCGATCCTGCTGGTGGAGTTTCGCAAGACCAGCACCTGGCATATCGCCGGGCTCAAGGCCGGTGCCTTGCACAAACTGCGTGAAAGCCAGCAGGACCAGTTCGCCAACGCCCTCGATGGCTTCAGTAGAAGGCTCTGGCGCCAGCCCCGCTCGCGTCGGGTGGCGCGCTACGACCTGGCGATCCTGCACGACCCCGACGAGGCCCTGGCGCCTTCCAACCCTCAGGCCCTGGCGCGCTTCATCCAGGTCGGGCATAAGCTGGGCATCGACGTGGAGCTGGTCGGCAAGAAAGACTACGCCCGCCTGGCCGAGTACGACGCGCTGCTGATCCGCGAGACCACCAGTGTCGACAACCACACCTACCGCTTCGCCAAGAAGGCCGAAAGCGAAGGGCTGGTGGTCATGGACGACCCGGCTTCGATCCTGCGGTGCACCAACAAGGTCTACCTCACCGACCTGCTGCGCAGCAACCGCCTGGCGATGCCTGCCAGCGAAATCCTCTACCGCGACAACCCGCAGGAACTGGAGCGGGTAGGGGAGCGCCTGGGCTTTCCGCTGGTGCTGAAGATTCCCGACGGCTGTTTCTCCCGCGGCGTCATCAAGGTGCAGGACCAGGCGCAACTGCTGGTCGCCACCGCCGAGCTATTCGAACACTCGGTATTGCTGCTGGCCCAGGAGTACCTCTACACCGAATACGACTGGCGCATCGGCGTACTCAACCGCAAGCCGATCTTCGCCTGCCAGTACTTCATGTCCAAGGGCCACTGGCAGATCTTCAACCACCAGGCCCAGCGCGGCGAGGTCAATGGCGAGTGCCGCACCCTGGCCGTTCACGAGGCGCCCCGGGCGGTGGTGGAGCTGGCGGTGCAGGCCGCCAATCTGATCGGCGACGGGCTCTACGGCGTCGACCTGAAGCAGGTAGGCGAGCGCGTGGTAGTGATCGAGGTCAACGACAACCCCAACCTCGATGCCGGCATCGAGGACGCCTACCTGCACGACGATCTCTACACCCTGGTGCTCGAAGAATTCATCCGCCGCCTGGAGCAGAAGCGCCGCGGCCAGGCCTGGTAATGAGGACGCCCCATGATCAAGCGCTATGGCCTGGCCCACGGCCAGTTGCGGGAATGCACCGGGCTGGACGCCGAGGTGCTGCTGTTCGTCGACCCCGACAGCGCCGAACGAGAAATGTTGCAAGCCTGGTTTCACCTCGACGCCCATGCCCTGGCCTCTGCGCTGGACCCGGACGAAGTCTCGCGGCTGGAGTCGCACCGTGACGGGCTGTACCTGATCTGGAAGCGCCCGGAAAGCTACACCGGAGGCGACAGCTTCGCCTTCCAGGTGTCGTCGTTCGGCATGCTGCTGGGAGAGCGGCGCCTGGTGTTGATCGCCCCTGATGCATCGGTGCTGGGCAGCCTCGGCAATCGGCATGCGCTGGAGCAGCCGCGGGATGTGCTGCTGGCCATCCTGCTGGACAACCTGCACCACTACCTGGGCCACCTGAAGGTCATCAAGCTGGTTGCCCGCGAGTTGCAGCAGCGCTTCGAGCAGTCGCTGGAGAACCACCACCTGATGCAGATGTTCAACCTCAGCGAGAGCCTGATTCACTACATCAATGCCATCCACAGCAACGGTGCGGTGCTTGCGCGCCTGCGCCTGCACGGCGAGAAACGCCACTTCGGCGAGCAGGCGCTGGCGTTGATCGACGACCTGATCGTCGAGAACACCCAGTGCCACAAGCAGGCCGAGATCTATTCCACGGTGTTCGCCGGGCTCATGGATGCACGCGGCAACCTGGCCAACAACGCGATGAACGAGACGCTGCGCAAGCTGACGCTGATCAACGTGGTGTTCCTGCCGCTGAACCTGATCGCCAGCATCGGCGGCATGTCGGAATTCAGCATGATGACCGCCGCGCTGCCGTGGTGGCTGGCCTATGCGCTGTTGATATTGGCGATGATGGCGCTTGGGGTACTGATGGTGCTGGTGCTCAAGCGCGTGGCGCGGGGGCGGGCGCGCACCGAGCGACCGTTGCAACGTCCCGCGCCGTCGTTTCCTGGTATCGCCCATTGGAGAACACCATGAGCAATGTGCAGATCGGCCTGATGATCGTGTCGATGATCGTCATCCTGGCGGCGGTGAGTTTCTACTGGGACCATAAGGGCCGGTAGCTCCCCGGTGCCCGTAGTGGCTTGTTCGCGGGCAAGCCCTACAGGGCGTGTCGAGCCAGAGCACAGCGGTGAACCTGTAGTAACGGGCTTGCCCGCGAACAGGCCGCTACAGGCACCGAAGATGCTGTGCTAGACACCTCAACCCATCCCTGGTGGCGCAATCGAGCCGATTCCCGGCGCGCCGGAACATTTTCCCCCCTCCCTTCGCTGCTTGAATGGCCCCGACCAAGCGGTCACTCCACCTCCCAAAGCGTGAACAACTTCAACTACAGCGCTTCGGTGAATTGCCAATTCACTGTTTCCAAAGGAGATTCCTAGCGTTTACCTGCCCCGTCCTTTTCCTTGTGTCAGCAAAAAGAGAACAAGATCAATGAACACCGTGGAATCCGAAGGCAGCACCCTTGCGCAAGGGTTCAAGCCACGTCACGTCACGATGCTGTCCATCGCCGGCATCATCGGCGCGGGCCTGTTCGTCGGTTCCGGCCACGCCATCGCCGCAGCCGGCCCCGCCACCATCATCTCCTACTTCGTCGCCGGTACCCTGGTGGTGCTGGTGATGCGCATGCTCGGCGAAATGGCCGTGGCCCACCCCGACACCGGTTCTTTCTCCACCTATGCCGACCAGGCCATCGGGCGTTGGGCCGGGTACACCATCGGCTGGTTGTACTGGTGGTTCTGGGTGCTGGTGATACCCATCGAGGCGCTGGCCGCCGGCCACGTGCTCAATGCCTGGTTCCCCCAGGTCGACAGCTGGATCTTCGCCCTGGCCTCGGTGCTGCTGCTGGCCTGCACCAACCTGTTCAGCGTGGCCAAGTACGGCGAGTTCGAGTTCTGGTTCGCCATTCTCAAGGTCACCGCCATCCTCGCCTTCATCGGCCTGGGCTTCGCCGCGTTGCTGGGCTGGCTGCCCAATCGAGAGGTCAGCGGCCTGGGCAGCCTGATGGAGCAGCATGGCGGTTTCGCGCCCAAGGGCGCAGCGGCGGTGATCGGCGCGTTCATCACGGTGATGTTCAGTTTCATCGGCACGGAGGCTGTGACCATCGCCGCGTCCGAGTCCAGCGACCCGTCGCGCAACATCGCCAAGGCCACGCGCTCGGTGATCTGGCGTATCAGCACGTTCTATATATTGTCGATTTTCGTGATCATCTCCATCGTGCCGTGGAACGACCCGCAACTGGCCGTGGTGGGTTCCTACCAGCGCGCGCTGGAAATCATGAACATCCCCAACGCCGGGTTTCTGGTCGACCTGGTGGTGCTGGTGGCAGTGACCAGTTGCATGAACTCGTCGATCTACATCGCCTCGCGCATGATGTATTCGCTGGCCAAGCGCGGCGACGCCCCGGCCTTGCTCAAACGCACCTCCAAGGTCGGCGTGCCGCGCGCGGCGGTGTTCGGCAGTACGCTGATCGGTGCGGCCATCGCCATCCTCAACTACTTTGCGCCCAAGGGCGTGTTCGAGTTCCTGCTGGCCAGCTCCGGTGCCATCGCCTTGCTGGTGTACCTGGTCATCGCCATTTCCCAGTTGCGCATGCGCAAGCGCCTGGAGCGCGAGAACGCCGAGCTGAAGTTCCGCATGTGGCTGTTCCCCTGGCTGACCTGGGCGGTGATCGGGTTCATCAGCTGCGCCCTGGCGGTGATGATGTACACCGAGGAGCACCGCGCCGAGGTGAGTGCGACCCTGAGCCTGGCGATCTTCATTTCTTTCCTGGGGATCGTGACCACCCGCGGGCATGTGCGAGGGGTTGCGGCGCGGTCGTTGGGGTAGCGATCGCGTTCGTGGCACCCTGGCTGGCATGAAAGAGGGCACCTGGGCATCAGGTGCCTTCTTTTCGTTGGCATATTCAATGAGAATGCTGCGTGGTGGCGCTCCATGACTCGGTATATCTCTGGAGGCGCTCAAGCTTTTATCAAGGAGATATCCCACTTGTTCACCTCGCTGTGGTTGACCAACTTCAAGGCATGGAAGGACACCGGTGCGGTGGCTTTGACACCCGTAACCATGGTGCTGGGTACCAACTCGTCCGGTAAGTCTTCGCTGCTGCAGAGCCTTTTGCTGCTGAAGCAGACGGTCCAGTCGCCAGACCGCACGGTGCATCTCAACTTGGGTGGAGACGAAATCAACGACCTCTTCAGCTTCGGTGATTTCGACAGCGTGCTAAGGCAAGGCGCGGAATCACCCCGCCAGTTTTCGATCAGCTTCCACTTTCAGCGTGCCGATGCACGAGTGCCGTCGGGGGGATTGGAGGCTTGGTACGGAAAGACCGCCAGCGGAAGCGTGGCGGTTCAGGAGTTGACGTTGTGGACGGACAAGCGCGAATTCCGATGCGTACGAAGGGATCGTGGTGCCTTCTCCGTATTCGTGGATAACGAAGCACAGCCTCGATTCAAAGGGCGGCACTATGCTCCGGAACGCTCCATCTCTTTCTCCGCCGACGCGGTTGCCGATCTCGACCAAGATGGGCCTCTCGTCGAAGACTTGAGCCTTTCGATTCGACGCGAACTTGAAGGCATCAGCTACCTTGGCCCTCTACGTCGCAAGCCCGAGCGCGATTACCCCTGGAACAAGAGCAAGCCTGGCGATGTAGGGAGCGACGGAAGCAACGCTATCGGCGCGTTGTTGGCCAGCGCCCTGTTGCGCTCGGAGGACCAGAGCTACATCGTTGATGGCGTTTCCAAATGGCTTTCCCGCATGAAGGTCGCGCAGCGCTTGGAAGTTCGCCAGCAGGGGCGTTCGAACCGATATGAACTGATCGTCCACCGCGATGGTGTGGCCTGTAACCTGCGCGATGTGGGGATCGGCGTTTCCCAGGTATTGCCGGTATTGGTCGTTGCCTACTTCGCCGCGCCGGGAAGCACCATCATTCTCGAAGAGCCGGAGATCCACCTACACCCCCTTGCGCAGTCGATCCTGGCGGAGTTGTTCGTGGAAGTGGCCAGGCAGCGTAACGTCCAGTTCATCATCGAGACCCACTCGGAGCACCTGTTCAGGCGCATGCAGACGCTCATCGCTACCGACAAGGCCCAGCGTGAGGACGTCTCTATGTACTTCGTCAAGCGGCGGGCGAAGA
This sequence comes from Pseudomonas sp. LS_2, assembly GCF_042709235.1. NCBI lineage: Bacteria > Pseudomonadati > Pseudomonadota > Gammaproteobacteria > Pseudomonadales > Pseudomonadaceae > Pseudomonas > Pseudomonas sp. LS_2. The sequence continues at coordinate 176,845 of NZ_JAVAYC010000006.1, forward strand.
ACGCAATTTTGCAGAAGCTCGAGGTCGATGAGTTCGGTGCGGTCAGCAACTGGCCGGAAAACTTCTTCGGCGACAGCGTAGGCGAGGCGTTGGAGCAGGCGAAGGCACGTGCCAAGCGGATGCGGGAGCGCGCCAATGGCTGATACTCGCGTGGTCGATACGAATGTGCTGATCGTTGCGAGTGCGGCCCATCAAGACTCTCCCTTCGAGGCTCATGCGACACCCTTGCAGGAGGCGGAGCACCTTCAGACGGTACTGAAGTGGGTCGAGGCTTTTCACAAGGATGTCGATCGGCACATGGTCCTCGATGTCGAGGGGCATATTTCCAACGAATATCGAAACAAGCTGAGCGAGCAGAACTACGGCCTATTGATGATGCAGCACAAGATTTCCAGGGGGCAGGTAGCCTGGGTGTATTTCGATGTCGATCAGAATGGCCACGCCAAGCTGTCTGATGCCTTGACCAAGGCAGTCACCGATCGTGAAGACCGGAAGATGGTAGCGGCAGTGCTCGAGGCCAAGGTCGACGGGCATACCAGCAAACTGGTGAATGCCTGCGACACCGACTGGTTGGATTGCGAAAAGGCGCTCAAGAGCGCCGGGGTCGAGGCCGAGCACCTGCTGGAAGAGCAATGGCTGCGTCCCAGGTGGCGTGCGAAGAAACAGAAGAAGACATGAGCGAGTTCTTTCGTTTCCCATCCACGCCTCACCTGTTCGCCGCGAAAGGGGCCGAATTGCCGCGGGACGACAAGCTCTTGTCAGCCTCGGCCCTGCGTGAGCTGCTCGCCGGAGAAGTGACGGTCGAGGAAAAACTCGATGGCGCCAACGTGGGTATTTCCATCGATTCACACGGCAATGTGCAGATGCAAAACCGCGGTACCTACCTGATTCCACCTTTTTCCGGGCAGTTCGCACGCCTGGAGCAATGGCTGCGTCAGCATGAAGACCACCTGTTCGACGTGCTGAGCGGCAACCCCGAGCTCATTCTGTTTGGCGAATGGTGCGCTGCACGTCACTCGCTGGGTTACGCCAGCCTGCCGGACTGGTGGCTGATGTTCGACGTCTACGACCGCCGGGCCGGACGTTTCTGGAGCGTGGCCGAGCGCAACAGGCTTGCTCGGCAGCTCGGTGTCGCAGTGGTGCCTTGTCTATTTCGCGGGGCTGTGACCCCCTCGAAACTGGAGGAATTTCTCGAGGCCTGGCAAAGCCATTATCGGGAAGGGCCGATGGAAGGTCTTGTAGTGCGCAGAGACGACGGCGCCTGGCTGCATTCACGCGGCAAGCTGGTGCGGGCCGACTTCTCCCAAACCATCGAAGAGCACTGGCGAAGCCGACCAATAGAGTGGAACCGCATCAAGTTCTAGCGAGTGCGATTCTGTCTGTCGGGTGATGTATTCGTGCCATCAGTTTTTTCGTACACTCCGGCCACCAACGCTGGCAATGGAGTGCGCAACATGCATCGTGGTATCGGCCTGATCCTGGCCTTGAGTGTGTTGTACCTGCCGCCGAGCCAGGCTAGCGAGCCGTCCTCCGACCCGCTGCTCGATGCCCCCGTGGCCGACGCCACTGGCCAGAACGCCCGAGGCGTGCTGCGCGCCCGCGACCAGGCGGTGCTGGCAAGCGAGCTGGCCGGGCGCATCGTCGAAATGCCCTACGCCGATGGCGAAGACTTCAAGAAAGGCGCCGTGCTGGCGCGCTTCGATTGCAGCGCCTACCAGGCTCAGCTCAATGCCGCCCAGGCCTCTGTGCGGGCGGCGCGCGAAGAACTCAACCACAACCGGCAACTGGCTGCGCTCAAGTCGGTAGGGCAGTTCGCCGTTTCCCTGGCCGAAGCCAAGCAAGCCCAGGCCCAGGCCGAAGCCCAGGTGTACCAGGTGCAGGTCAAGCGCTGCGTGGTCAACGCACCGTTCGATGGCCGCGTGGTACAGCGTCGCGCCCAGCCCCATGAAAGCGTGTCCAGCGGTGCACCGTTGCTGGAGGTGGTGGACAACCGTTCGCTGGAAATCCAGCTGCTGGTGCCGTCGCGGTGGCTGGGGCGGCTCAAGCCGGGGCAGGCGTTCGACTTCATCCCCGACGAAACCGGTACGCCGCTGCGGGCGCAGGTCAAGCGCGTGGGCGCGCGTATCGATGAGGGTAGCCAGACGTTGCTGCTGATCGGCGAGTTGCCCGGCGATGCCAAGGGCCTGCTGGCCGGCATGAGCGGCACGGCACGCTTCGCGGAGCTGCAATGACCGCCGCCGCGCAGGTGACGGCCGAGCGCGTGTTCGCGTTGTTTCTCGGTCTTCAACAGCAGGCGCGCCAGGCCAGCAGCAGCGAGCAGCTGGCGTTTTCCATGGTCAACGATGGCCAGGCGCTGTTTGGTTTTCGCCATGCCGCCTTGCTGATCGCCGGTAAGGTACAGGCGCTGACGGGTATCAGCGTGGTAGAGGCCAACGCGCCGTTTGTCGCCTTCGTCGAGCGCGCGTCTGCCGCCTTGCCGGCCCAGGCCCAGGCGGTGGACCCTGCCGGGCAGGACGAGCAGACCTTGCTCGACTGGCAGTCATTGTCAGCCGCCCACGCCTACTGGCTGCCCTTGCTCGACCGTCAGGGCGAACCCTTCGGCGGCCTGTGGCTAGCCCGCGACCAGCCCTTCAGCCCTGCCGAACAAACCCTGCTGGCCCAGCTGGGGCAAACCTATGCCCACGCCTGGCAGGCCCTGCGCCCAGGCAAACCCTGGCGCCTGCGCTGGCCCAGACGGCGCTTGCTGCTGGTGCTGGGCGCGGTGTCGTTGTTGCTGCTGGTGCCGGTGCGTCAGTCGGTGCTGGCGCCTGCCGAAGTAGTGCCGCTAGGCGGTCGCGTGGTCACCGCCCCCCTGGAGGGGGTGGTCGCCGAATTCCTGGTCAAGCCCAACCAGGAGGTCGCTGCCGGCGATTTGCTGGTGCGCTTCGATGCCACCACCCTCAAGGCCCAGGCCGATGTCGCCGAGCGTTCGCTGGGGGTGGCCGAGGCCGAGCTAAAGGCCAATACCCAGCGCGCGTTCAGCGACGCCGAGTCGGGGGCGCGCCTGGACCTGCTCGCCGCGCGGGTGGAACAGAAACGTGCCGAACTCGACTACGCCCGCCAGCTGCTGGCGCGTAGCGAGATCCGCGCCGAACGCGCCGGTATCGCGGTGTTCGCCGATGCCGAGCGCTGGACCGGCAAGCCCGTGCAGACGGGCGAGCGCCTGATGCAACTGGCCGACCCGGCCCAGGCCGAACTGCGTATCGAATTGCCGATCGGCGATGCCATTGGCCTGCAGCACGGTGCCGAAGTGGCGTTGTTCCTCGACAGCGACCCGCTGCACCGCCACAGCGCCGCTCTCGAACGCGCCGCCTACGAAGCCCAGGCCACGGCAGCCGGGCAACTGGCCTACCGCCTCGACGCGCGCTTCGATGAAGCCCCTCCGCGTATCGGCCTGCGTGGCACCGCCAAGCTGTATGGCGAGCGTGCGCCGCTGGCCTATTACCTGCTGCGTCGGCCGCTGGCCGCCCTGCGTCAAGGGTTGGGCTTCTGATGCTGCCCGCCCTGCGCGCGGATTTGCAGCTGTCGCCGGCCGCCCCCGGCCTCGACGGTGCCCCGCAATGGACCCTGGCCGACCCCCTGCGTGGTCGCTACTTCAAGCTCGGCGCCAGTGCCGTGCGCCTGCTGCGCCACTGGGCACTGGGTGAGCCGCAGCGGGTGCTGGCCGCTGCCAATGCCGAGCCGGGCGTGCCGCTGGACGCCGACGCGCTGGAAGACCTGTTTCATTTCCTCGGCCAATACGACCTGCTCAGCGCCCAGGACGCCGCCCAGCGCGAAAGCTATGCCGCCAAGGCCGCCGCCACGCGCCAGGGCCTGTGGACGCGGGTGCTGCACCAATACCTGTTCTTCCGTATTCCGCTGTGGCGCCCTGACCCGTTCCTCAACCGCGCCTGGCCGGTGCTGCAGCGCCACGGCGGCTGGATCTTGCGCCTGGGCCTGCCGCTGTTGCTGGCGCTGGGGCTGTTTCTGGTGATCCGCGACTGGTCGCGGTTCATCGCCACCTTCCCGCACCTGTTCAGCTTCGGCGGTGTGCTGGCGTTCGGCATCGCGCTGACCTTCGCCAAGCTGTGCCATGAGTTCGGCCACGCCTTCATGGCCAAGCGCGCGGGCTGCCGGGTGCAGAGCATGGGGCTGGCGTTCATGGTGTTGCTGCCGATGTTCTACACCGACGTCAGCGATGCCTGGCGCGTGAGCGACCGACGTTCGCGCTTGCTGATCGACGCCGGCGGGATCTTCGCCGAGCTGGTACTGGCGGTACTGGCGCTGCTGGCCTGGTCGCTGCTGCCTGACGGGCCGGCGCGCACGGCGGCGTTCATGCTGGCCAGTGCCACCTGGATCACCACCCTGGCGATCAACCTCAACCCCTTCATGCGGTTCGACGGCTATTTCATCATCAGCGACCTGTGGGGCATCGAGAACCTGCAGAACCGTGCTTTCGCCCTGTGCCGCTGGCGCCTGCGCGAGGCGCTGTTCGGCTACGGCGAACCGCCCCCCGAGGCCTGGCCTGCGCCCATGCGCAAGCGCCTGCTGGTGTGGGGTTATGGCGCCTGGCTGTGGCGCGCGGTGCTGTTCCTGGGGATCGCACTGGCGGTGTACCACCTGTTCTTCAAGGTGCTGGGCATCTTCCTGATGGTGGTGGAGCTGGTGTGGTTCATCGGCCTGCCGGTGTGGAAGGAAATGCAGCAATGGTGGCAGCGTCGCGAGCAAGCCGAGCCACGCAAGGTGCTGCTGACCGTGGGGGCTCTGGCGCTGTTGTTGTTGCTGCTGGCCGTGCCCTGGCGCAGTGCGGTGGAAGTGCCGGCGCTGCTCGAGGCGGCGCGGGTAGGGGGGGTGCATGCGCCGGTGGCGGCACGCCTGAAGGCGGTGCATGTCCGCGATGGCCAGGCGGTGCAACAAGGCGAGTTGCTGATGGAGCTGGAGTCGCCTGACCTGGATTCGCGCCAGGCCATCGTGCGTCGCGAAATCGACATCCTGCAATTGATGTTGCGGCGTCAGTCTGGCCGCAGCGCCACGGCGAGCGATGCAGGCATTCTCGAACAGCGCCTGGCCGAGGCGGTGGCCGAGTTTCGCGGCATTGCCGCGCAACGCGAGCGCCTGCAACTGCGCGCGCCGCAGGCGGGCGTGCTGCGTGACCTGCCGGCCAACCTGGTGCCTGGCCAGTGGCTGGGGGCGGGGCAGGTGCTGGCGCGGGTGGTCGAGCCGGGCCTGCGCCTGCGCGGCTACCTGGCCGAAGATGCGTTGTGGCGCGTAGGCCCTGGCAGCGAAGGGCGCTTCATCGCCGACGATCCGGCGCGTGCGGCGCTGGGCGTGCGCCTGGAGCAGGTGGATGCCACCGGTGTGGGCTTCCTGGAAATCGAAGCGCTGGCCTCCGACCGCCACGGCCCGATTGCCGTGCGCCGCGATGCCCAGCAACGCGCCGAACCGCTGCAGGCCCAATATGGCGTGCGCCTGGCCTTGCTCGACGAGGCTGGCGAGTTGCAACAGCCGCAGCGTGGCGTGGTGGTGTTGAGTGGGGTGCGTGAATCGTTGCTGGGGGCTGCCTGGCGCCGGATGGCGGCGCTGGGGGTACGAGAGAGTGGTTTCTAGAGATTGAACAGGAGCCGGCATGCCCGACCTGCCGCGTTGTTCCCGACTACCGCTGGCCATCGACCTGGCCGATTTGCTGCAAGCCTTGGCACGGCTCGATGCCGAGGCCTGGCAGGCGCATTTCAACCGTGACTACCACGAGGGCGACTGGAGCGGCGTGTCCCTGGTGGCCGCCGAGGATGCACCGCTGCCCTTGGCGCCCGGCCTCGGCGCGCCGGTACACAGTGCCTGGTGGCGTGACGAGCCGGCCTGGCAGGCGCTTCTGCAACGCTGGCCCGCCAAGGTGCGCGCGGCCAGGCTCCTGCGCCTGGGGCCGGGGGCGCGCATTCACGAACATCGCGACCCCGACCTCGGCAGCCCCGGCGGCTGCCTGCGCTTGCACGTGCCGCTGCTCAGCCCCGAGGGCGTGGCGTTCCTGGTTGATGGCTTGCAGGTGCCGATGCGCCCTGGCGAGTGCTGGTTCCTCGACCTGTCGCGCCCGCACCGGGTGAACAACCCCAGTGCGCGGGAGCGGGTGCACCTGGTGATCGACTGCGAGGCCGACCCGGCCTTGCTGGCCCTGATCGACCAAGGCCTGGCCCAGACCCCGGCCTTGCAGTTGGGCAGGGCTGGGCGGGATTTCGCCCATTTTCGCGAATGCGTCGTGGCCGACCCCGCTCTCGCAAGACGCTTGCAGGCGCTGGGCGAGCCACAGGCGTTCATCGCCCAGGTGCTGCGTGAGTGCCAGCGGCTGGGGCTGGAGTTTTCCGAGGCCGAGGTAAGGGGCGCGATGCGCCAAGGCAAGCAGGCGTGGAGCGACCAATGGCGCGTCTAGGCAATGAAGGCGATTTTTCCGGCTGGCTGCCGATTCGCACCTGGCTGCGCGATGGCGAATGGCGGGTGGATTGGTGTTGGTTCGGCGAGCAACGGTTGACCCAGCCGTTTTTCCGCGACGATGTGGATATCGCCCTGCGCCTGCCGTTCAACCAGGCCCTGCGCCGGGAAACCGGGCTTGCGGCACTGTTCGACTGGCAAGCCCGCAGCCCGGGCCTGGCGCCGGGCGTGCTGGTGTTCCATGCCTCGCGCTGCGGTTCGACCTTGGTGGCGCAGTTGCTGGCGGGCCTTGAGCGCAACGTGGTGTTGTCCGAGCCGCCGCCACTGGACAACCTGCTGCGTGCCCACCTGTTCGACCCGAAGGCCGCTGCCTGGCAGCCGCGCGCGGTGGAAGCGCTGCTCTCGGCCTACGGCCAGCAGCGGCGCGGCGACGAGCGCCAGCTGGTGATCAAGCTCGATGCCTGGAATGTGTTCGAAGCGCCGCTGCTGGCAGCGCTGTACCCGGACACGCCAAGGGTCTTCCTGTACCGCGACCCGCTGGAAATCGTCGTCTCGCAACTGCGCCAGGCTGGCATGCACCGGGTGCCGGGGCTGCTGGGGCCGTCGGTACTGGACCGCCTGCTGCCCGACGCCCAGCGCATGGGGCCGGTGGAGTACACCAGCCGGATGATGGGGGAAATCTTGCGGGCAGGGTTGGAGTTGTGTAGCGATCATGGAGGCATCGCGCTGAACTACAGCGAACTGCCCCATGTCGTCTGGGGGCGCTTGGCGCCGTTGCTGGGGGTGACGTCGGAAGATATCGAGCGTTTGCAACAGATTGCCGCGTTCGATGCCAAGCAGCCGGCCATGACCTTCAGCGACGACACCCGGCGCAAGCGTGACGAAGCCGGTGCCGCGGTGCGCGAAGCGGTGCAGCGCTGGGCCTGGGCGCCTTATGCAGAGCTGGAAGCGGTTCGCCTGGGTTGTGCTGCACCAGCCCTTCTCGATAGCTGACCCCCGCGATCCTTGTAGGAGCGGGCTTGCCCGCGAACCAGGGCGAAGCCCTGGCCAGGCAACGCGGAGCAAAGCTGCGGCGTATGGCACCGGCCCTCCCGGTGTTCGTGGGCAAAAGCGCTTTGCGGGGCCCGATTTCGCCTGAAAACCGGCGTCAAAAGCCTTCAAACGGGTGTTTGTAAAAATAAAAGATTATCCGACGAGTGATAATGGCAAAATGCCTGATCGATCGGCTACGCTCAAGCCATCGTGTAGGACAATTGACCCCCGGATGTCCGCTGCCCAGTCGGGGTCGCTAGCAAGGAAGCCAGACACATCATGCCAACACCCGTGGTTTCCCTTCGCCCCTGCGTGGACGCCGACCTCGGCTTCCTGCGCGACCTGTATGCCAGCACCCGTGCCGAAGAAATGGCCCATACCCCTTGGGACACAGCGGCCATCGAGACGTTTCTCACCCAGCAGTTCCAGGCCCAGCACGACTACTACCACGCGCACTTCGCCGACGGCCAGTTCCTCGTCATCGAAGCGGCAGGCCAGCCCATCGGCCGCGCCTACCTGCTGTGGACCGACAGCCACCTGCAAATCATCGACACCGCACTGCTGCCCGCCTGGCAAGGGCAGGGCATCGGTTCGCAGCTGATGGCCGAATGGCTGGTGCAGGCCGATGCCCTGGGCTTGAGCGCCGGCTTGCATGTCACGGCACACAACCCGGCGTTGCGCCTGTACCAACGCAATGGCTTCCAGGAGGTCGGCGAGAACGGCGTCTACCTGAAAATGCGCCGCCCAGCCCTCGCCACCGCCACCCCCGCCTGAACAAGGACCGCGACATGTACGTCATGCCCACCCAGCAAGCCCTGCAAGACGCCATGGGCAGCCTGTTCCAACTGTGGATCGGCGAGGACCAGGCGCTCGACGCGCAGTTGCTCGCCGTAACCGACGGCGTGGCGATGTCGCCGCGTTACCAGTGCTTTTCGGCGGATTTCGCCCTGCCCCATGGCGTGGTGCTGCCCCAGGCGGTGTTCCGCCTGTCGCCACCCGGTGAGGAAGGCTGGCTGCTGCTGATGACCCCGACGCTACCGGACACCGATGGCCGCCCCGTGCTGCAAGCGGTGTTCCACATGGACAGGCCGGCCTGACGGCCAGAAACGGATTCCGCGGGCCAGGTGGCCCGTGCTCGCAGCACCATCAAAGGAGCGCAGTAGATGAGTGAGCCATTCCTGGGTGAAATCATTATTTTCGGCGGCAACTTCGCCCCACGCGGCTGGGCGTTCTGCCAAGGCCAGTTGCTGAGCATCGCGCAGAACAGCGCGCTGTACTCGATCCTCGGTACCACCTACGGCGGCAATGGCCAGACCACCTTCGGCCTGCCTGACCTGCGTGGCCGCAGCCCGATCGGTGCGGGGCAGGGGCCAGGCTTGAGCTCGATCGTGCTGGGGGAGCAGGCCGGTACCGAGCAGGTGACCCTGCTTCAGTCGAACATGCCGTCGGTGGGCGTCACCCTGAACCAGCTCAACGTGGCGGTGGCGATCCCGGTATCGAATACGGCCAATGCCAACCTGGCTGCGCCATCCAACACCAGTGTGCTGGGCACGGCCCACGATACCAGCGGCTCCGGCGTGACGGTGGACATCTACTCCAGCGAACAGCCCAACACCACGCTGGCGCCGTTCAACGTCCACGGTACAGCCACCGGATTCATCACTGGCAGCAACTTGCCGGTGTCGACCCGCAGCCCTTACCTGGGCGTCAACTACATCATCGCAACCGCAGGCATCTTCCCTTCGCGTAACTGAGGCCGGGCGACTGCCAGGACGGGCCATGGGCCGCACTTCGCGCCCCATGGCCCGTCGAGGTTTTTCACAACGCACACGCCTGCGCCCACCCGGCGCGGCAGGAACAACCAGCCCTGGGGCTGATCGAGGTTCATCATGGCATTCTGGAAACGTGGCAAGCGCACCTCCCAACCCGCTATCTGCGCGCCGCGGACGAGCCTCATCCAGGCCCTGGAGCCGCGCATGATGTTCGACGCCTCGGTGGCGGTGGTTGCCGACCAGGGCGCCCAGGCCGTCGAAGCTGCCAAGGCAGCCACCGGCAAGGACACCAGCGCAGCCCCCACCGACACCAGCAACCCCAAGGATGCCGCCGCCGCCCATGACGCCGCACCTGGCACCGCAGAGGCGCCAGCGGCGTCGGCGGGCCGTGAGGTGGTGTTCATCGATTCGGCCGTCAGCGACTACCAGAAACTCATCGCCGGCCTGCCCGAGGGCGTCGAGGTGGTGGTGCTGGACAACAGCAAGGACGGCTTCAAGCAGATTGCCGACTACCTCGCCGGGCGCACCGACGTGTCGTCCATCGACATCATCAGCCACGGCGACAAAGGCTATGTGTACCTGGCCGGCAATGCCATCTGGGGCAACCAGCTGGCCAGCCACGCGGCAGACCTGGCGCGCATCGGCGACAGCCTGGTGGCCGGTGGCGATATCCGCTTCTTCGCCTGCAATACCGGCGCCGGCGACAGCGGCCAGGCCTTCGTCAACGAAGTCGCGCGGCTGACCGGCGCCGATGTGGCGGCGTCTTCCGACTCCACCGGCAACCGGGCTGGCGAGGACTGGGCGCTGGAGACCGTGGCGGGCGTGGTCGCCAGCGGTACCGGTGTGCAGCGCGGCGATATGTCGGGGTTCCACACTTCGCTGGCCACCATCACCGTGACCGATACCGACGCTTCCTCGGTCGCAGCCAACGGCAAGGTGTCGCTGGCCGAGGCGATCCAGGCGGCCAACACCAACCTTTCGGTGGATGGCTCGGCGGCGGGCAGCGTCGGCGGCGCCGATATCATCGTTTTCGACCAGTCGCTCAAGGGCGCGACGATTCGCTGGAGCAGTGCCAGCGCACTGCTGGTCAGCAGTGAAATCATCATCAATGGCGACGTCGACGGCGATGGGGTGGGCGACATCATCCTGAGCGGCGACGTCAACAACAATGGCGCGCGCGATGCCAACGAGTCGTCTGGGCTGCAGAGCAACACCAACGGTGTGCTGACGGTGCGCAACCTCGACTTCCGGCACTTCTCCAACAACGTCGCAGGCGGGGCCATTCGTGCCAACGGCGGTTCGATCACCCTCGAGGACTCGAACTTCCAGAACAACGCCGGCACGGTGATCAACTCGGCCACCACGGCAGGTTCCACGGTGGTGGTGCGCAACACCACCATCCATGACAACGACGCCAGTATCGTCGGCGGGGTCGGCATGTCCTCGCTGGTGCGCCTGGGTGGTGCGAACAACCATGTGCTGGAGAACGTCGCGATCTACCGCAACACCGGCACCTACGGCGCCACCGGTACCATCGCCGGTGCCTCGGTGATCGTGCTGAGCAACACCGGTGGCTCGGTGCGCATCATCAACAGCACCATCGCCGACAACACCTACCTCAACGCCAGCAGCGGCACCATCAATTCCGCAGGGATCGGTTGGGCGAGCGGGGGGGCCGGGACCGTCACCGTGCAGAACAGCATTCTCACCGGCAACACGGTCGACGGCGTGGCCGCCGATGCCGCTACCAATGGCGGTGTCGGCGGTGGCTACACCAGCACCACCAACCTGATCGGCGTCCCGGTGAACTTCGTCAACGCCGCCGCCGGCGACTACCGCCTGGCCGCCAACGCCACCAACGCCATCGACCAAGGCACGGCAAGCGGAGCCCCCACCACCGACCTGCGCGGCTTCGACCGCCCACGGGGTGGCGCGGTCGACATCGGTGCATACGAGGTGCTGTACAGCGCCCCCCCGGTAGTCGACCTGGACACCAGCAGCGGCGGCAACAACAGCACAGTGAACTACTCCGGCACCCCGGTGGCGATCGTGCCGAACATCGACCTCAGCCAGACCGACGGCGACACCCAGGTCAGCGGCGCTACCTTGACGCTTTCCGGGCAACTGGACGGCGGCAGCGAAACCCTCACCTTGAGTGCCGGGCAGATCAGCCTGGCGGCCAGCTACGGCATCACCATCAGCGGTTCGGGCACCTCGGTGCTGAGCCTGAGCGGCGTCGCCACCCTGGCCCAGTACCGCGCCGTCTTGGCCTCGGTGCAGTACAACAACGCCAACCCCGCCTACACCTCTGGCACCCGCAGCGTGACCGTGGCGGTCAACGACGACATGGGCAGTACCGTACGCACCGCCTCGGTGGTGGTGATGCCGCTCAATGCCGTACCGGTGATCGGCAACGTCAACGGCGACACCGCCAACTACAACCAAGGCGGTGGCAGTGTGCTGCTGGATGCGGGCGGCAACGCCACGGTCACCGACAGCGACTCCAGCGACTTCGCGGGTGGCAACCTCACCGTGGCGGTCGGCAACGGCGTTGGCAGCGAAGACGTGCTGGGCATTCGCAACCTGGGGCAGATCGCCGTCAGCGGCAACAACGTCACCTTCGGCGGCGTCACCATCGGTACCGTCAGCGGCGGCACGGGAGGTGCCAACCTGGTGGTGACCTTCAACGCCAATGCCAACGCGGCGGCAGTGCAGGCGCTGATCCGCAGCCTGACCTACGACAACAGCAACGCCAGCAATGGCATCGGCCAGGCCACCCGCGCGGTGAGCATCACCGTCAACGATGGCGACGGCGGCACCTCGGCAGCGGCCACGGTGAATGTCGCGGTCCGCGAAACCGTGCCGCCGACGGCTACCATCGTGGTTGCCGACACCGCGCTGAGAATTGGCGAAACCTCGCAGGTGACCATCACCTTCAGCGAGGCGGTGACCAACTTCACCAATGCCGACCTGACCATCGCCAACGGCACCCTCAGCAACGTGACCAGCAGTGATGGCGGTATCACCTGGACCGCCACCTTCACCCCGACCAGCAACATCGCCGATGCCACCAATATCATCACCCTGAACAACGCCGGGGTGACCGACCTGGCCGGCAATGCCGGCGTGGGCACCACCGACTCGAACAACTACGCCATCGATACCGTGCGCCCGACCGCCACCATCGTGGTGTCCGACACGGCACTGAGGGCTGGCGAAACCTCGCTGGTGACCATCACCTTCAGCGAAGCGGTAACCGGCTTCAACAATCTCGACCTCAACGTGCAAGGCGGCACCCTTAGCGCCGTAAGCAGCAGCGACGGTGGCATCACCTGGATCGCCACCTTCACCCCCACCGGCAACATCGCCGATGCCACCAATGTCATCACCCTGAACAACGCCGGAGTGACCGACCTGGCCGGCAACGCCGGCAGCGGCACCACCGACTCGAACAACTACGCCATCGACACCCAGCGCCCGACCGCCACCATCGTGGTGTCCGACACCGCGCTCAGGGCTGGCGAAACCTCGCTGGTGACCATCACCTTCAGCGAGGCGGTGAGCGGCTTCACCAATGCCGACCTGACGGTCAATGGCGGCACCCTCAGCGCGGTCAGCAGCAGCGATGGCGGGATTACCTGGACGGCGACGTTCACCCCCGCCACCAACCTGCAGAACACCGTCAACCTCATCACCCTGGACAATACCGGGGTGACCGATGCAGCGGGGAATGCCGGTAGCGGCACCACTACCTCGAACAACTACGCCATCGACACCGCACGCCCGACCGCCACCATCGTGGTGGCCGACAGCGCGCTGGGCATCGGCGAGACTTCGCTGGTGACCATCACCTTCAGCGAACCGGTGACAGGTTTCACCAACGCTGACCTGACGGTCAGTGGCGGCACCCTGAGTGCGGTCAGCAGCAGTGACGGCGGGCTCACCTGGACAGCGACCTTCACGCCCGCCGCCGCTACCAGCAGCACCGCCAATGTCATCACCCTGGACAACAGCGGCGTGACCGATGCAGCCGGCAATGCCGGGAGCGGCGCTACCCAGTCGAACGCCTACGTCATCGACACGGTACGCCCGACCGCGACCATCGTCATGGCCGACAACAACCTGACCGTGGGCGAGACCACCACGGTGACCATCACCTTCAGTGAAGCGGTCACCGGCCTCACGCTGGCCGATTTCACCGTGCCCAATGGCACCCTGAGCGGGTTGAGCAGCAGCGACGGTGGCATTACCTGGACCGCCACCTTCACACCGGCCATCAACGTGCAGGACACCACCAACGTCATCGTCCTGGACAACACCGCCTATACCGACACGGCGGGCAATAGCGGCGTCGGCACCACCAGCTCGATCAACTACACGGTCAGCACCGTGCAGCCCACCGCCACCGTCGTGCTGACCGACACCAGCCTGCGCGTGGGCGAGACCACCATGGTGATCATCACCTTCAGCGAGGCGGTGACCGGGTTCACGTTGGCCGACCTCAGCGCAACCAACGGCACCTTGAGCGGGCTGTCCTCTGCCGATGGCGGCATTACCTGGACCGCCACGTTCATCCCCGATAGCAATGTGCAGGACACCACCAACCTGGTCGTGCTGGACAACGCCGGGGTGCGCGGCGTGAGCTCCGGCAACATCGGCTCCGGCACAACGGCCTCGAGCAACTATGCCGTCGACACCCTGCGCCCCACCGCCAGCATCGTGGTCGCCGACCCGACGTTGAGTGCGGGTGAATCCGCCACGGTGACCATCACCTTCAGCGAGGCGGTGACCGGCTTCAGCCTGGCTGACCTGTTCGTCGCCAATGGCACCCTGACCGGGCTGAGCACCAGCGACAACATCACCTGGACCGTCACCTTCACCCCATCCGTGGGGGTCGAGGACGCCACCAACCTAATCATCCTGGACAACACCGGGGTAAGCGATACCGCAGGCAACGCCGGCCTCGGCATTACCCTTTCGAACAACTACGTCATCGATACCCGCGCGCCCAGCGCGCAAGGCATCGTCACGCTCGACCCATCGCCGAGCAGCGCCAGCAGCATCCGCTACACGGTCACCTTCAGCGAAGCGGTCAACGGGGTGGGGATCGAAGACTTCCTGCTGGTCGCCACCGGCAGCGCAGCAGGCACCCTCAGCGGCCTGACCTGGATCGACGCGCGCACCGTGCAGGTCACCGTCAGCGGCGTGAGCGGCATTGGCACCCTGGGCCTGAACCTCAACGGCAGCGGCACCGGCATCACCGACATGGCGGGCAATGCGATCACTGGCGGGCTGGTCGGCGCGACCTACACCGTCGACCGTGTTGCGCCGCAGGTCACCTCGGTCAGCGTGCCGGTAGGGGTGACCTACAACGCAGGCGACACCCTGACCTTCGTGGTCAACACCGATGAAGTGGTGATCGTCGATGGTGTGCCGAAGCTTTCGCTGGATATCGGTGGGCGTACCGTGCTGGCCGACTATGTTGCCGGCTCCGGCACTACCACGCTGGTGTTCCAGTACACCGTGCAAACGGGCGACAGCGACAGCAACGGCATCCAGGTGACCGGGCTGGTGGACGGCAGCGGTGGCCTGCACGATGGCGCCGGTAACGCGCTGAACCCGACCCTGAACAATGTCGGCAATACCAGCGCAGTGATCGTCGATGCCGTGCCGCCGAGCGTGGTCAGCATCGAGCCGAACCTGCCGGGCGCCTCGGGCAACCAGAGCTTCACCGTGACCTTCAGCGAAGACGTCAGCGGCGTCGACCTCAGCGACTTCAACCTGGTGACCACCGGCAATGCCAGCGGCACCTTGCTGTCGCTGGTGCGTATCGATGGCCGTACCTGGCAGGTCAACGTCGGTAACGTGGCCGGTGCCGGCAGCCTGGCGCTGGCGCTCAATGCCAGCGGCACGGGAATCCAGGACGCTGCCGGCAACGCCATCGCCGGTGGCTTCGCCGGGCGGGCGCTGGGGCTTTCCAGCAATGATGGCGACCCAGAGTTTCGCTCCACGCCAACGCCGCTGCCCGCTCTGGACTCCACTGTCCAGGTTCAGCAACCCGTCGCGCCGGTCCCGCCACCGTTCCAGTCGCCGCTGCTGCCGCCACCGCTGTTCGAAGTGCCGAACCTGGGCGGCGGTGTGCCGACCCTGGGCAGCATCTTCATTCAAAACGGTGCGCTGGCACCGAGCTTCCTCGCCCAGGTGTTCAGCAATAGCCAACCCGGTGTCGGCAACGGATCCGGCGCAGGCTTCCTGGGCTTTGGCGGCGGCGATGCCAGCGTATTCGGCAGCAGCAGCCTGGCCAATATCTTCGGCAAGGAAATGCCCGACGATGGCGGGCAGTACGAATTGAACGGCGGCAAGCCATGGCGCCAGGCCGCCGAGGCAGCTGCCGGGAAGGGTTTGTCCGGGGCACCGACCCTGGGCCAGCAATTGCAAGGCATCACCCAGGGTGAGCATCGCCAGGCCAGGGACCTGGCGGCCGCCCTGGAGCAGATCAAGGCGCGCGTACCTCAGGTGTGAGCGGCAGGGCAGGACGTATGCAACGACAAGAAGAAAGTGCCGTACCAGGGGGCGGCCAGGGATGAGCAAAGCAGCTAGGTTTTTCGCAGTAAGCGTTCTGGCGTTGGCGGTCACCGGATGTGCGGTGAAGACCCAGCCCATCGAGCCATCGGTCAGTGAGCAGCGGGCACGGGACGACCTGTCGCGCATGTTCAAGGACCAGGAGGCCTTGCAAGGGCCGCTGACCCTGCACCAGGCCATGGCCCGCGCGGTGAAGTACAACCTGGAGGCGCGCCTGAAGGTCATGGAAGAGGCCCTGGCCCAGCGCCAGGTCGACCTCTCCAGCTTCGACATGCTGCCGCGCATGGCACTGTCGGCGGGATATGCCGGGCGCAACAACGTCAGCGCCTCCAGCAGCCGCAGCGTGCTGACCAACACCCAGTCCCTGGAACCGTCGACCTCCCAGGACCGCGACCGCGAAGTGGCGGACCTGACCATGGTGTGGAACGTGCTGGATTTCGGTGTCAGCTACGTCAGCGCCAAGCAGCAGGGCGACCAGCGCCTGATCGTGCAGGAGCGTCGGCGCAAGGTGGTGCAGACCATCATCCAGGACGTGCGTTCGGCCTACTGGCGCGCAGTGGCTGCCGAGCGCCTGCTCAAGCAGATCGACGCGTTGATGACCCGGGTCGAGGTGGCCAAGGACAACAGCCAGCGCATGGGCGAGCAGCGCATCGGCGACCCGATCCAGGCCCTGGGCTACCAGCGTGCGCTGATCGAGGCCACCCGCCAGTTGGAGGAGCAGCGCCGGGCCTTGTCGCTGGCCAAGACCGAGCTGGGGGCATTGATCAACCTGCCACCGGGCAGCGAGCTGACCCTGGCGGCGAACGACGACTACAGCGTGCCGGAGCTCAAGGTCGGTCTCGACACCCTGGAGCAGCACGCACTGGCCTCGCGTCCAGAACTGCGCGAGCAGGACTACCAGGCGCGTATCAGCGCTGCCGAAGTGCGCAAGTCGATGCTGCGCATGCTGCCGGGCCTGGAGTTCTCGGCCGGTGGGCACTACGACAGCAACAGCTTCCTGATCAACCAGCACTGGGCCGATTACGGCGTGAAGGTCACCTGGAACCTGTTCAACGTGTTGTCGGGGCCGGCGTCCATCGACGTGGCCAAGGCCGGTGAGCAGGTGGTCGAGGCGCGTCGCCAGGCGATGTCGATGGCGATTCTGGCCCAGTTGTACGTGGCCAATGCCAATTTCAACGAGGCGCGTCGCCAGTTCGCCACCAGCCAGCAACTGGTGTCGCTGGACCGGCAGATCGTCGAGCAGTTGCGCAACCGTCACCAGGCCCAGGGCATTGGCGAGCTGGAGTTGATCCAGGGTGAGTTGAACGCCTTGCAGGCCGACCTGCGCCGCGACCTGGCCTATGCCGAGCTGCGCAACAGCTACGGGCAACTGTTCGCCAGCGCCGGGCTCGACCCGCTGCCGAGCAGCCTGCCGTCCGACCAACTGGCCGATATCGCCCAGGCCCTGGGCAACAACGAGGCGCGCTGGCAGCGTGGGGAGATTGCACCGGGATCTTGACCTTGGGTGTGTGCGGGGCACCGGCTTTGCCGGTGTTCGCGGGCTTGCCCGCGAAGAGGGCGCTGCGGTGCATGGCCGGCTCTGCGGTGTTACAGGGGCTGTGTCGCCGCCGAACTAACGCACCTGCGCCAGTACATACCCCAGCAACCGGTCCACCGACACCTCCAGCGCAACCCCCGCTGTCTCCACCACCAGCTCGGCCGCCAGCGGCGCCTCGTACGGTGCATCGATCCCGGTGAACCCTGGCAGCGCACCTCTGCGCGCCTTGCGGTACAACCCCTTCGGGTCGCGCCCCTCGCAGGTGGCAAGGTCGGCCTTCACATACACCTCGTGAAACGGCGTCGTGCAGGCTCGTCGGGCCAATGCCCGGTCGGCGCGGTAGGGCGAGATGAACGCTGCGATGCACACCAACCCGGCATCGGCGAACAACGCCGCCACCTCACCTGCACGGCGGATGTTCTCGCTGCGGTCTTCGGGCGAGAAACCCAGGTCGGCGTTCAGCCCGGTGCGCAGCACGTCGCCGTCCAGTACATAACAGACATGGCCCCGTTGCTCGAGCCGCTGCGCCAGGGCCTGGGCCAAGGTCGACTTGCCTGAGCCGGAAAGGCCGGTGAGCCAGATGACGGCACCCGTAGCGCGTCCTGCGTCGTTCACGAGGGGGCTTCCTTGAAGTGACAGATCGAGTGTACATGGCCAAAGGCTATTAGGCCTGCACAACACGCATGCCTACAACCGCCGCCCCAACAACGCTAGCAAATGCTCGGCGAAAATCTCCGGGCGGCCCTGGAACAGGCGCTGCAACGGCTGCCCGCCTGCCAGGTGCGCGTACAACGGCGCCCGTGCGCTGTAGTCGCCCGCCATGCGCACCGCCGCCTCGATGTACGCCTCTGGCGTGCGGGCAATGGTCCAGTCCGGCAACCCGGCGCGGCGGAACAAGCCCTCGTCGATATGCTCGAACACCTCCGCGCCGGTCTTGCACACTCCCGGCAAGCCCAGGGTGAAGGCATCGATGATGCCGTTGGTATTGCCGAACGGAAATGGGCTTAGGAACAGGTCGCAACGCTCGAACGTAGCCAGGTATTGCGCATAGGGCTGGTGCGGGTGCACCTGGGCATCGCCCAGGTAACGCTGGATCAGGCGCTGCAACTGCGGATACAAAAGGCCTTGGGCCTGGCCGACCAGGAAGTGGAAACGCACCCGCTTGCCGTGCTGCGCCAGGGTGCGCTCGGCGATCTGCTGGCAGGCGCGCAGAAACCCTGGGTTGAGCTTCATGGTGGTGGCGGCCACCGCGATGGCCACCTCCTGCTGCTCGACACGTTCGCGCCGGGTTACCTGCACCTCGATGGCCGAGGGCCGATAGGGCTGGCCGTCGCGGGGCAGCAGCAACAGGCGCTCGCTGAAGCAGGCCGGGTCGCCGACGAAATCCTCCTCCACGCTGATGTAGTCCACATGCCGGGAGCCTGTGGTCGCCGGGTGACCGAGCGCGGCGACCTGCAACGGCGCCAGGCGCAGGTTGGCGACGAACACCGTCAACGGGAACATGCCGACGCTGGGCATGTACAGCACCTGTGGGCGCAGTTCCTCGGCCAGCTGGCGAACCTGGCGCACGCAGGCCAGCAGGTCGTCGGGGGCCTTGAGGTCGATGAAGTGCTCGAACACCTCGCGACCCAGCGCGTCGACGTTGTTGGCGTAGCCGACCGCCCAAAGCTCGAAGTGCTGACGGGCCGCTTCCAGGGTGCGTGAGTGAGTGCGGTAGATCGAGTGCGCGCCAGAGAACCATTCCAGCACCACCAGCATGCGCGGCTTGGTGCTGGGGGCCGCAGGCTTCGCCGGTAGCGAGGCGATGCCTTCGGCGGCCAGCTTGCGTTCGATCAGGCGGCAGATCGAACGCTTGATTCGGTGGCGCTCGGGCAGGTCGGCATAGCTGCAATGCATGTACACGTCATGGATGATCGCCATCGGCAGCTGGTCGAGGCTGTCCAGGGTATCCAGCCGTTCCGGCAGCCAGGCCAGCAGCGCCTCGCGCTTGGAGTGCGCGGCCGGGGTGCCGAGAAAACGCGGCGACAGCAAGGCCATGAACAGCGCCAGGGCCAGCGCGGGGTCTTGGTGCCAGAGCAGCTCCACGTCCAGCGGCAGCTGCGATTCGGCCGAATACAACAGGCAGAACTTCACCAGTTGCTCGGAAGCGACCTCGAATTGCTGGCTGCCCTGGCCGTGCAGGTTGAGGGCACGCAGGATGTGGTCGGCATTGATGAACGGGCTGGCGGCGAACAATGCCGACAGCCAGCGTTGGAAGTTGATCAACTGTTCGAAACCGGTGGGGCTGACCTGGAACTGCGGGTCGCTGAACAGCGCACTGATGGCGCAGGTCAGGCGGGTCAGCACGTGGGCTTCGAGCTCTGCCGCAGGTACCGCGGGCGACACCGACAGCACGAACTGCTCGGACAAGCGGCCGTAATGGCGGTCGATGATCAACAGCAGTCGCACCAGCTCGCGCGCGGCGTCTTCGTGCTGGCGCGCGTAGCAGAGCTGTTCGAAGTGCTCCAGGGAGAATGGCGCTTGGGTCATGGTTCATTCGTCCTTGTCAGGCGTGCCGCCAAGCTGGGCCAGGTCCAGGTGGACCTGGTCGATCCACGGCTGCAACGGCGTCTGCCGGTAATCCGGGTACAGCACCTGGCTCCAGCTCGACCGTACCACCTGCTGCTGTTGGTAGGCACGTGTCGCTTCGCTGCTCTGGGGCAGCGCACTGGCGCTGACCAACCCGCCCAGGCGGCGCACCAATGCACCGCCGTTGGTCGCGAACTGGGTGCTGTCGCTGCCGTGTACCAGGTGGGTGCCAGCACCCGAGTCGGCCTCGAGCAGCAACACGCCCTGCTCGACGGCCAGGGAGTTGTTGCCACTGGCGAAGTTCAGCGCCGGGCCGCTGTCGCTGCGTCCGCGCAGGGTGAGGTTGCCGTTGGCGCTGTTCGCCACGCTGCTGACGCCCGAGCTGGTGCCGTTGAAGGTGATGCCGGCGGCGCCATTGTTGCCGGTGCCATCGAGCAGGATGTCACCACCTGCCGATTGCAGGGTCACGCCATTGCTGCCGCTGCGCAGGAAGATGCCGCTGGCATTGGGGCCGCCGTTGCTGCTGCCGGTCAGGCTGAGGTTGCCGCCCTGGGTGGCCAGGGTCACCGAACTACTGGCGCTGGAGGGGTAGAAGTGGATGCCGTTGCCGCGCTCGGAGTGGCCATTGAGGCTGACCGAACCGCTGCCGGTGGCGCGCAGCTCGGTCTGCCCGGTGAGCATGCTGACGCCGTTGCCACCTGCTGCGCGGCCATCGAGGCTGAGGTTGCCGTTCTCGACGCTCAGGCGGTTGACGCCGCTGCTGTAGAAGTCGATGGCATCGCCTGCCGCCGTGGCGCGGCCCACCAGGCTGAGGTTGCCGTTGCCGGTGGTCTGGATGATGTTGGTGACCCCGAGCAGCGCGATGCCGTGGTCCAGCTCGTCGCTGTTGGGCGAATGGAAGTTGCCGTCGAGCAGGATATTGCCGCCCTGGGAGCTGATGCGGTTGGTCGAGGCAGTGCCGCTGCCGCCCAGGGCGATGGCATCGGAGGTGCCGACCGAGTCGCCGCGCAAGGTGATGTCGCCGCTGCGGCTGGTAATGCTGACGCCCTGGGAGCTACCGGTGGAGTTGAGGAAGATGCCATAGCCACCCCAACTGCTGGCGCTGCTGCCGCTGACCAGGATGTCGCCGCTGCCGCTGGCCAGGTCGATGGACGCGCCCAGGCCGGAGGGGGCAAGGTCGACGCCGCGCCCGGAGATGCTGTGGCCGGTCAGGGTGAGGTTGCCGCTGCCGGTGCTCACCCGGATGTTCGAGTTGGCGCCGCTGGCGTCCATGTACAACGCGCGGAACGAGCCGGAACCGGTGTTGACCACGCTGTTGTCGGCGCTCAGGCGCACATCGCCGGCGCCGCTGGCGATGTTGATCCGCGAGCCGGGGCTGCCGGCCGTGCCGCTGCCCGAGGTCACCAGCGCCAGGGCTGGGGTACTGCCGCCGGTGCTGTTGCCGTCGAGGCTGATATCGCCGTCGCTGGTGAGGTTGATCGAGGCGCTGGCGCCGGTCACGTTGAGGATGGTGCCATAGCTGGCGCCGCTGTCGCCGCCGAGCACGATGCGCCCGCCATCGCTGCCGGCAAGGTTCACCGCGCCGCTGCCCGAGGCCGCCAGGTACAGGCCGCGGCTGGTGCTGCTGGTGCCCTTGACGGTGAGGGTGCCACTGCCCACCGAAAGGTTCTGCGTGGAGCCGCTGGCGGTGGAGCACACCAGCACGCCAAAGCCGCTGGCGGCGTTGCCAGTGAGGGTGACGTTGCCCGAGCCGCTGGTGGCGATGCTGTTGCTGGTGCTGAACACCCGCGCGCCGTTGCCGCCGCCGAGGTTGTCGGCGTTGATGGCGATGTTGCCGGCGCCTTCGGTGAGCAGGTTGCTGCCGCCGGTGAGGATGAACGCATCCCCTGTACCGCTGGTGCTGGCCTGGCGAGCGTTGATGTCGATATCACCGCCACCGGCGTCGAGGGTACTGCCGGAAATGGTCACGGCCGTAGCGGTGGAACCGGCCGCCAGGGTCGCCGAGGTGGCGCCACGGATGCTGATGTCGCCACCATTGGTGGTGATGCGCGTGCCGTTGCTGATCGACACGCCGCTACCGTTGCTGACGTTGGTGCTGGCATAGCCATTGACCGGGTCGGCGGCGCTGCCGAGGGTGAAATTGCCGCCGTTGGTGCGCACGGTGGCGTTGCTCAGCGCCACCGAGCCGTTGCCGCTGTTGTTGAAGTTGGACAGCATCGACACGTTCAACGACTTGCCGTCGGCATGGCTGATGCTGGTGCCGTTCATGTTCACGTTGCGGTGGGCGATCAGGGTCAGGCTGGCGTTGCCCACGGCCTGCACGTTGTCCAGCACGTTGATGTCGCCGGAGGTGCCGGCCCCGGAGGAGGTCTGCACGATGATGTTGGCGCCTTCGCTGAGCGAGGCGTTGAGGGTGGCGGAGCTCAGGTTGGAGCTGCGCCCTGCATTGGGGGTGAACGGGCTGCTGCTGGAGGTGCCGTTGTTGGCGCTGGCGGTGATGTTGATGTTGTACGGGTCGAGCAGCCAGGTGCCGCCGGTGCCGGAGGCGGCGCTGAGGTTGACCCGGCCGGTGACGTCGAGCATGTCCCCGGAGGTTTCCACCAGCCCGCCACGGCCTTGTTCGCCGCCGCCGATCACGCTGATGGCACCTTCGAAGCGGGTGCTGTCGCGGGACCACAGAATGACCTTGCCGCCATCGCCCTGGTCGAGGGCATCGGCGTGGACGCTGGCATCCTTGCCCATGTAGGTGGCGTTGGCCTGGTGCAGCGGGCCGCTGCCCTGGTAGTCGCCGCCCAGCAGCACGGTGCCGCCGCCCTGGCTGCCAGAGGCGTCGATACGGGCCTGGTCGAACAGCCCGACGTATTCGCCGGTCATGGTCACGGCGCCGCCGCGCTCGCCCGCGCCGCGCCCGGAGACGTCCATCGCGCCGCTGCTGGCCACTACGCCACTGTCGCCACCGTCGAGCACGATGCGCCCGTTGCGCTGGCCCAGGCTGCGCGCCTCGATCACGCCTTCGTTGTTGACCACACTGCCGAGCATGGCGTCGTTGGCCCGCGCGCTCATCAGCACGGCGCCGCCATCGGCGCGGATCAGGCCCTGGTTGGCCACGCTGGCGCCAATCGCCGCCTGGTCGACCTGCAGGTTGATCAGGCCGTCGCCGTGGTAGTCGAGGGTGATCGCCTCGCCACCGCCGAGCACCACCGAACCCATCTTCGCCACTACCGTGCCTTCGTTGCGCACCTGGCCGCCGAGCAGGGCGATGCTGCCGCCGTCGGCGGCGCGCAAGGTGCCCTGGTTGATCACCGCGCCATCGCCCTTGCCCGCGAAACGCAGGCGCCCGGCCTTGAAGTCGTCGTCGGCGATGTCCAGGGTACTGGCCACCAGGCCGCCGACGTTCACTGCCGCACCGCTGCCGAACAGCACACCGCTGGGGTTGATCAGGTAGACCTGGCCGTTGGCGTTGAGCTGGCCGAGGATCTGCGAGGCGTCGCTGGCGGTCACCCGGTTCAGTGCCACTGCCGAGGCATTGGGCTGGTGGAAGTTGACCTGGGCATCGCGGCCAATGTTGAAGCGCTCCCAGGTGGCGATCATCTGCTGGCTGTTCTGGGTGATGTCCATCACGTTGCCGGCCTGGTGGATGCTGCCTGCGCCTGCGCTGATCTGCCCGTTGGTCGGCAGCGCGCCGGCGTCCAAGGCCAGGGCGTGCAGCGGCACCAGGCCGTGCATCACGCACAGGATCGCGTAGCTGAGGGGCTTGAGCGCCGGGCGCTGGGTACGACGGGAAGGGCTGCGGTTCACGGTCGTCTCTCCTCAGAAGGTGTAGTTGATGCCGGTGCCGATGGCGTTGATCGTGGTGCCCACGCCCGGCGAGTAGCCGCTGGCGGCGAAGGCGCCGACCACGGCGAAGTTGTAGTTGGCCAGTGCTTCGTTCTGCAGCAGCACGTAGTGGGCGAACACCTCGGTGTTGCGGTTGAAGCGGTAGCCCAGGCCCAGGGCGTATTGGCGTGCGCCCATGCCGCTGGTGTCGCACTGGTAGCCCGCAGCCGAGATCATCTTGCAGTCGCCGGCCAGCGAGCGGGCGTAACTGGCTCGCAATCGCCAGGCGCCCATGCGGTGGCTGACGCCGAGCATGTACGCGCGGCGGCTGTAGTCGGAGAGGTCGCTGACATTGAGGCTGTTGTTGATCACGCCATCCTCCGAGTAGTGCAGTTCGTCGGCGATCAACGACAGCTCGGTGTTGCCGATACGGTAGCCCAGGCCCAGGCGGTAGCTGTAGTCGTTCGACGAAGTGCCATCGGTGACATGGGTGTTGCTGCCCACGCCGCGTGCGTTGCGGCCAAGGCTTGCAATGCCGAAGTAGTCGACATGGCGCTCGGCGGCGGCCACGGCGGTGAAGTTGCCTTTCTCGTAGGTCAGGCTGCCGCCATAGATGTAACCGTTGCCGACGTCCTCGGCGGCCTTGGTGCCGTTGTTGGAGTAGGCCAGTTTCAGGGTCAGGCCATGCCACTTGGGCGACCACCAGGCGACCATGCCGGACTGGCGGCGGTTGAAGGCGGCGTCCGAGTTCTCGCTGGTGTCTTCGGTGCCGGCTGGACCGTTGACGTTGCTGGCCAGACCCACGTTGAAGCCCGGTGAGCCGATGATGTTGTAGTAGGCACCGGCGGTCTTGCCGTTGAACGGGTCGAGGGCGGTGGTGCTTTCCTTGAGCGGCATGTCCCAGTTGCCGTAGAGCAGGGTGCCGAAGCGGTCGTCGTCGAACGCCACGGCGGAGTTGCGCAGGCGGGTGTTGGGCGAGATCGACTCCGGCGCGCTCTGGTCGCCGTCGAGGGTGTAGTTCACCGAGATGCCGTATTCGAGCTGCCAGAGGATGCGCGAGGTGTCGGTCATCGGAATGCCGGCGCGGGCGCCGACGTAGGACACGTTGTCGCGGGCCCGCAGGTAGCTGGACATGTTGCGCCCGTTGGGGGTCGCCAGCTTGGTCTGGTCGGCGGGGCCGGCGCGGGTGGAGTCGCGTCGGTCGATGTACTCCGGGACCAGGCCCAGCGAGCCGTACAGGGTCAGTTCGGTGCTCTTGTCGCGGAAGTCCTCGCGGGTGCCAAGGTCCTTGGCCAGGCCCGCGAAGGCTTGCGGGGTGCCGGTGACCGACAGCCAGAAGCGCTTGGAGTCGTGTTCGTCGCTGGTGGGCTCGTCGCCGTTGGAGAACGCCACGCTGGCGTTCATGACCAGGTCGCGGTGGTAGACGTTCAACCCCACGCCATAGCCGTGGCGGCTGAGGCTGTTTTCGCTGTCGTCCCAGGGGTTCTTGTTGACCCGCACGCGACCAGCATCGGCGAACAGCGCACCTTCGGCGATGGCGCCGCTGAAGCTGCCCAGGTACTTGCGCAGCTCCAGGCGGCCGAGCACGCCTTCATCGCCTGCCGCCTCGCCGACCCCATAGGCGCGCACGCCATTGGGGCCGCCGAGGGTGAATTTCTCCGAGCTGTCGAGGTTCTTGTCGGCCCACTGGCCGCTGACTGCGGCGTACAGCGAGTAACCGCCGCCAAGGGCTTGCAGGCGGCTGAACGAGAAGTTGCCCTTGTGGTAGGTGCCGTTGGCTTCTGCGGTGAGGGCATCGAGGGCTTCGTCGAGCGGGGTGCGCTTGTCGAGGCGGCCAATGCCGTAGCCCAGGCTCCAGCGGTTGCTGCCGGCCCAGCTGTCGCGCCAGTCTCCATACAGGGTCAGGCCGCGGAACACGGCGTTCTTCTTCACCGCAAAGTTACCGGCGGCGTCTTCGAAGCGGCGGTGTTCCTGGGTCAGGTTCAGGCCGATGTTGGCGTCGCGGCTGCGCAGCAGGGAGGCGTCGAGGAACAGCGACGACACCTCGGCGCTGCCGTCGGCATCGGCGGTCTTGAGGCCTTTGCCGAGGCTGTATTCCATTTCCGCGTAGCTGGCGCCGACGCTCACGCCGCTGGCGCCCAGCGGTTGGCGGATGCCTACGCCACGAATCTCAAGGCCTTCGAAACTGTTCTGGGTGTTGAAGTAGAGGCTTTCGCCGAAGCCCAGGGCGTCGTTGAGGCTGACGTTGGTGCTGACGCGGCCGCTGCCGGTGTAGTAGTTGCCGTGGTTGTCGGCGCTGACGCGGCCGGTGAAGGCGGTCATCTCGCTGAGCTTGAGCACGATGTCGGCGGCGCCTGGCTGGCGCGAAGGCTGCAGCACGGCGCGTACCGACACGCCGGCGATGTCCGACAGGCGCAGCAGTACGCGCTCCAGGTCCTGCTCGCGGATCACGCTGCCGCTGGGCAGGGCGTCGATGAAGCGTTGCTGCATGGCGGCATTCAGGCGCACGCCGGGCGCGGTTTCGGTACGTACTTCACCGACCTTGCCTTCGCGCACCTCGATCGCCACGACGCCGCCTTCGATTTCCTGGGGCGGCAGGTAGGCGCGCGCGACCAGGTAGCCACGGCTGCGGTACAGCGCGGTGATGCGCGCGGCGGCGGCGCGCAGGCCGGCCAGGTCGAGCTCTGTGCCGACGTCCGCCTGGAGTTCCTGTTGCAGGCGCGACGCGCTGATTTCGCGGTTGCCGCTGACGGTGAAGGCATTGACCTTGAAGCGCATCGACGGGCCTTGCTGGGCCGCTGCTTCACCTGGCTGGTCCGGCGCCTCGATGCGCACGTTGCCCCTGGGCGCCTGCTGCGGCTGCTGGGCGGGGCGCAGGCTGTCGCGGTTGTTGTCGAACAGGGTGCCGGCGTTGGGCAGGGTCTCGGCCTGGGCGTGCGCCGCGAGCAGGCTGGCGGCGAGCAGTGTCAGGGCGTGTGGGTGCATCGCCCGGCGCATGCGGGCGCGAAGGAATGTCTGAGTCATGGCGGGCTCTTGTTGTTGTTTTTGTGGGTGTAGCCGGGTGAATCAGCGCGCGGGGAACAGGTCCTCGGCGACACGCTTGGCCTTGAACAGGCGGGCGGCGTTATGGCCGACGCCGCTGACCTGGAACTGCCGGTGCTCGATGGGGATGGCCCACTTCTGCGCCAGGAAACGGTCGTAGCGCACATAGTTGAGCTGGCGCTCGACCCGCGTATCGCCCTGCATCTCGGCGCCGCAACTGGCGTCCATGACGCGGTCGCGGGGGTTGTTGTCGCGCTGGCCGACCATGTAGGTCACCTGGCGTGCGGCGTAGCGCTGCACGACCTGCCGGGTGTCCAGGCCCTGGCGGGTGAAGTAGGCAGGGGCGCGTTCCAGGCCGTAGCGGTAACGGTTGTAGCTGGGGCACATGACCGTGAGCACGGGCTTGAAGGCGCCGTCTTGCAGGCGGTTGTCATCGACGTACAGGTACGACGAAGGGCTGGAGACCACATAGCGCATCGCGATACCGGTGCCGCGCAGGCGCTGGTCGCCGTCGCCCAGCAGGGTGTAGCGCTGCATCAGCTGACCACCGGCGGAATGGCCGATGAACAGGATGTCCTTGAGTTGGGGGAAGCGCTGGCGGTCGGCGAGGTAGGCGAGCAGGTCGTCGAGCACGGTGAACGCGGCGATGCCGGGGCGGCCGCTGTCCGACTCGGTGCCGTGCATCCATTTGTCCTTGGGCCACAGCGGCATGTCGTCGCCTGCGCGGCGGTCGCTGGGGGTGAGGAAGTTGGGGGCGATCAGCAGGGTGTCGCTGGCGTCCAGGCCGGCGTTGTGCAGCAGCGCCTGGCCGCTGTCGAAGTAGTCGTCGGCGTTGCGCTTGACCCCATGCACCAGCACCACGGCGTGTTGCACCGGCAGGCTTGGCTGGTGCAGGTCGGCGTTGGCGAAGGCGACGAAATTGTAGGGCTGGGCCTGGCCCAGGCGTAGGGTCTGCGGGGCTGCGCTGGCCGCGAGGGGCAGCAACAGCAGCGTGGTGAGCAGAACGAGCATCCAAGCCCTGGGGGAACGACGATGCGGCATACGACACCTCGGCAGATCGTGCTACGCCGTGTATCCAAATGAATGGATCGACCGGCTGTTGGAGTTATGCGACCGATCCTAGCAGGGGTTTTTTGCTAGATAAAATATCTTGAATGTTGGATTTTGATATTTAAAAAATATGAATTTTAGCGCCTAGCCAATCTGTAGACGCACGGAGGAAAGGTGGGTGAAGGTGTGCTTGTGAAAAGGACTACGACAAACCAAGAATCGACCCGAAATTGGAGTCGGCGAATCGCACCTAAGTAGCGATAAAGATATTAGATAAGTATTGATTTAATATTTTTAATATATTTTTAATCTCACAATGACGTCGCTAGCATCCACCCTACGCTCGCCTCTCCCTGCGCGATGCTTAGCGGAATCGACAACATGAGAACAACAAGAACCCTGCTTTCCCTGGCCGTGGCCTACGCCTTGCTGGTGTCCGCCAATGCCTACGCTGCCAACACCGCCGACCTGCCGTGCAAGACCACTGCCGAATGCGCCGAGCAGGCGCGCAAGATCGGCGCCAGCGTGGACAAGTCCGCGCTCAAGGGCGCAGGCCAGGAGAGTCAGTTCGACTGGCTGAACCGCATCAACAAGGCTTCGATCGTGATGCTCACCGAAGAAGGCATCGTCGGCCCCGAGCAGGGCAGGCAGATCGCCGGTGGCGTGCGTTATGCCATCGACCAGGCCAGGCAGCCCGACGGCAAGCGCCCCAGCGATGTGTTGCAGCTGGAGCAACTGATGATCGACAAGATCGGCCCCGAGGCCTCGTTGATCCATTCCGGGCGCAGCCGCCAGGACATGTACGCCACTTATCGCCTGGCATCCTTGCGTGCCGAAGTCCTCGACTACAGCGATGCGCTCAACACCACCCGCGAGCGCCTGCTGAAACTGGCCTCGGTGCACGTCGACACCCTGGTGCCGGCCTACACCAACGGCGTGCAAGCCATGCCGATCAGCTATGCCCACTACCTGCTGGCCTACGAGGCGTCCTTCGAGCGCGATGCCCAGCGCATCCACGACCTGTATGCACGGCTGAACCTGAGCCCCATGGGCACCGCAGTGCTGGCCAACTCCGGCTACCCGCTCAACCGCGAGCGCCTGGCCACGCTGCTGGGCTTCGATGGCCTGCGGGTCAACTCGCTGGATGCCAGCCAGGTGTCGACCTACGATATTCCGCTTGAGGCCGCGGGCATCGCCTCGTCCTCGGCAATTCGCGTGGGCGCGCTGATTGGCGACATCCACACCCAGTACCACCAGACCCGCCCCTGGCTGCTGCTCGAAGAAGGCTCCACCTACACCAGCAGCGCCATGCCGCAGAAGCGCAACCCAGGGCTGCTGATGCGCACCCGCGAGTCGGCCTCGGATGTGGTCGGCCTGGCCAACGCCACCACCATTCGCGCGCACAACGTCACCACCGGCATGACCGACTACAAGGCGGCGTTCGACGACCTGGGGCTGTTCAAGTCGGCCGACGAGATGTTCGAGCGCCTGGACATGGTGCTCGATGTGCTACAGATCAACCCGGCGCGCGCCGAGGAGGAACTGGACGCCGACTGGACCACCTCGATGGAACTGGCCGACACCCTGGAGCGCCAGCACAAGGTGCCGTTCCGTATCGGCCACAGCTTCGCCTCGCTGATCGTCGAGAAGGCCCGCGCCGAGGGCACGCTGCCCAAGGACTTTGCCTATGCCGACGCCCAGGCGCTGTATGCCAAGGCTGCGAAGAAATACAAATGGCAGGACCAACACCTGCCGCTGAGCGAGGCAGACCTGCGTGCCAGCCTGTCGCCACGGGCCATGGTGCAGAGCCGCAAGGGCACCGGCGGGCCGCAGCCGGCCGAGGTGCGGCGTATGTTGATGGAAGCGGGCAAGCGCCTGGCTGCCGACCAGGACTGGATGAAGCAGCATCGGCAGAAGCTGGTGCAGGCCGATGCCGAGCTGGACAAGGCCTTCGACACGTTGGTTGGGCAGTAGGTCATTGCGGTGAATGGCCAGGGCCGTGCCCTGGCTCGCACGCCTGTAGAGCGGGCTTGCCCGCCAATACCTGCGAGCCGGTGCCATTCACCCCCCAACACCTCATCCCAGCACTGCGCGCAACTTGTCCCGGTCCACCTTGCCATGCCAGCAGGCCAACACCAGGCACGCCACGCAGTTGCCCAGCACATTGGTCAGCGACCGGCACTTCATCAGGCGCTCCACGCCAATCAGCAGACCGATGCTTTCCAACGGCACGATGTGCAGCACGCTCAGGGTCGCCGCCAGGGTCACGAAGGCCGAACCTGCGACGCTGGTCGAACCCAGCGAGGTCAGCAGGCACACCAGCAGGATGCTCGCCAGCAGGGGCGGGTCCAGCTGCACATGGTTCAGCTGCGCCAGGAACACCACGGCGACCACCAGGTACAAGCCTGAGCCGTTGAGGTTGAAGCTGTAGCCAGCGGTCAAGGTCAGGCGCACGGTCTGGCTGTCGCAGCCTGCGGCCTCGAGCTTTTCCACCAGGCGCGGCAGGGCGGCCACCGAAGAGCCGGTGGACATCACCAACAGCAGTTCTTCCTTGATGTAGCCCACCAGCTTGTGCAGGCGGCAGCCGATCAGGCGCATCACCAGCAAGGGCACCAGCAGCAGGTAGGCCAGGCAGGCGGCGTAGGCGGCGACGACGAACTTGGCCAGGGGGATGGCGGCATCCAGGCCGTACTTGCCGATGATGAAAGCGATGGCGCCGAACGCGGCCAGCGGCGCGAACGCCACGATCAGGCGCATGGCGCGAAACACCAGCACCATGGCCCGCTCCAGTTGCCGGGCCAGGCGCCTGCCGGCCTCGCCGCTGCGGCCCAGCAGCAGGCCGGCCAGCAGCGCGGCCAGCAGCACCTTGAGAATCGGGCTGTGCTCCAGCACGTCGAGCAGCAGGCTGGGCACCCGGGCAAGCAGCGGCCCTTGGCTTCCCAGTGCCGGGGCCGACCAGGCCTGGCTGGCGTCTTCCAGGCCTTCGCCAGGGTGCAGCAACAAGGCCACCGCCAGGCCGATCGACAGCGACAGCAGCGACATCAGTTGCCAGTAGCCCGCCGCCTTCAGGCCCAGCCGGGCCGTGGCGCGGTAGTCGCTGAGGGCGGCGGTGGCCGAGCAGACCAGCACGAACATCACCACCGGGGCGCACAGGCCGATCACCGAAATGAACAGGTCGCTGAGCGGTTTCATCTCCAGCGCCAGGTTCGGGCGCCACACGCCCAACAGCGCACCCAGCACGATGGCCAGCAACAGCAGGGCGAGGTCTGAACGGGGGCGGTTGAAGATCATGGGCACGTTGTTGTTATGGATTGAGCGGATTCTAGCCTGATGGAGGCTTGCCCGCGAAAGAGCCCGTACAGGCGACACCACTGCCACACTTGCGCCACAATGCCCCCGCCACCACGCACCGGAGCCTGCATGGAACTTCGTCACCTTCGTTACTTCGTCATGGTCGCGCAAGAGAAGCACTTCACCCGTGCGGCGGCGCGCCTGAACATGCAGCAACCGCCGCTCAGCCAGCAGATTCGCGCGCTGGAGCAGGAGCTGGGCTTCGACCTGTTCGTGCGCCATGCCAAGGGTGTCGACCTGACCGCCGGTGGCGAGGTGTTCCTGCAAGAGGCCCTGGACATCCTGCAACGGGTGGAGCAAGGCGCGCAGAAAGCGGCGCGCACCGCCAAGGGCATCGAGGGCACCCTGAACGTCGGCTTCACCAGTTCGGCGGCCTCGCACCCGCTGATCCCGCAGATCATCCGGCGCTACCGCGACCTCTACCCGGATATCGTCATCGCCCTGCACGAAGGCAATGCCCGAGAACTGACCGACGAGGTGGCCGACGACAGCGTCGATATCGGCATTCTGCGCGCCCCGGTCGATCACCCACGGGGCATCGCCTACCATCGCCTGCTCAACGAAGAACTGGTGCTGACCTTGCCGGTCGGCCATCGCCTGCTAGCGCGCGAGGGGGCCATTGCCCTGAAGGACCTGGCCGACGAGCCGTTCATCCTGGTACGCCGTCCCGGCGCGCCGGGAATGTACGCCAACCTGCTGCAAGCCTGCCGCAATGCCGGGTTCGAACCAAAGGTGGCGTTCGAGGTGGAGCGCATGCTGACCAATGTCAGCCTGGTGGCGGCAGGGGCCGGGGTGTCGGTGGTGCCGACCTCGATGTGCGGGTTCCATGAACATAGCGTCGGCTACCGGCCCATCCGCGATGCCAAGCCGCGGCTGGCCGCGCCCATCACCTTGCTTTGCCGCCAGGACAACCCCTCGCCGCAGGCCCTCAACTTCATTGCCCTGGCCCGTGAGCTGGGTGGCAATTTCCGTCGTGCGCGGCGTCTATCCGCTGCGCCCTGAACGCAGCGTGTCGAGGTAGCGGCGCACTGCTGGGGCGCTTTCGAAACGCCGGTGCAGCAGGGTCAGCCAGGAACTGGCCTGGCTGTCGGCGATGCGTCGGTAGTTGACCTGCGGCAGGCTGACGCGCTGTAGCACCGACTCGGGCACCACCGCCACGCCCTGGCCCAGCGATACCAGGGTGATGACCGCCACCAGGCTGCCCGGTTGCGGCCCCAGGCGCGGCACGAAACCGCCTTGGGCGGCGGCGGCCAGGGTGCCGGAGATCTGTTCGGGGAGGATGAAGGTTTCCCCGGCCAGGCGCCCGGCGGGGATCTGCGCCAGCTCGTTGAGCCGCGAGCTGGCCGGCAAGGCCAGCACGAAACCTTCTTCGTGCAGGTCAATGGCCTCGAGCTCGCTGGGCAGTTCCATGGGCGTGCGTACGTAGGCCAGGTCGAGCAGGCCATCGCGCACCAGCAACGGCAACTCGGCCATGGGCACTTCGCGAATGTTCAGCAGCACGCCGGGGTGGCTTTGGGTGAAGTGCATCACCTGCTGCTGCAGCATCCCGGAGTAGGCCGCCGAGGCCACGTAGCCCAGCTCGATACGCCCGACCTCGCCACGCCCGGCACGCTGCGCACCCAGTTGCGCGGCATCGAACTGGCGCACCGCGTGTTCGGCTTCCTCGCGCAGCGCCTCGCCAGCGGCGGTCAGGCGCACTTCGCGCTGGCTGCGCTGGAACAGGCGCACGCCCAGTTCGTTTTCCATGTCCTGGATCTGTCGGCTCAGGGTCGGCGGGGCAATGCCCAGTTGCTCGGCGGCGCGGGTGAAGTGGCCGTGGCGGGCGACGCTGAGGAAATAGCGGAAATGACGGATCTCCATGGGGCCTCGTTAGCTGCTGGCTAATGACGCAGGCCGTGTGGGCTAACAAGCACGGCGGCGGCTGGGGGTATCGTGTGGCAACACTATAAGGGTGGGGCGCGACGGCCAAGTGCTCCAGCTCTTTACGGTGGTGGCCTCTTCGCGGGTAAACCCGCTCCCACAGGTTTATCACTGCCCTCAAGAACAGTGCAGTACTTGTGGGAGCGGGTTTACCCGCGAAGAGGCCCTGAAGATCACCCCGCACCGGGAGCCTTGCCATGTCATCCGCCCGCTTCACCTTGCTCACGGCTTCATCCGTGTGCGCCCTGATCATCCTCGACACCAACATCGTCGCGGTCAGCCTGCCGAGCATCGCCCGCGACCTTTCCGGCGCGTTCGCCGATATCGAATGGGTGGTCAGCGCCTACCTCCTGGCCTTTGCCGCCAGCCTGCTGCCCGCCGGCAGCCTGGCCGACCGCTTCGGGCGGCGGCGCATGCTGTTGCTCGGCCTGGCACTGTTCGGCCTGGCCTCGCTGGCCTGCGGTGCGGCGCCCAGCCTGCTGTGGTTGGACCTGGCGCGGGCGGCCAAGGGCATCGGCGCCGCCTTGTTGCTGACCGCCGCCCTCGCCGCCATCGGCCACCGCTTCCACGAACCCGAAGAGCGCCTGCGGGCCTGGGCATTCTGGGGCGCGTGCATGGGCGCCACCATTACCTTCGCGCCGCTGCTCGGCGGCCTGATCGCCAGCACCCTGGGCTGGCGCTGGATCTTCTACATCAACCTGCCGTTGGTAGCCGTGTTGGCGTGGATGGTACTGCGCAGCATCGAGGAGTCTCGCGACAGCGCCGCCGCGCGCCTGGACCCGTTCGGCAGCCTGACTTTCGCGGGCAGCCTGGGCTATCTGATCTGGGCCTTGATCGATGCCAACCAGGTTGGCTGGGGCAGTGCACAAACCTTGGGCCGGCTGGTGATCGCCGCCTTCCTGTTCGGACTGTTCGTGATGGTCGAGCGCAACCAGGCACGGCCGATGATCGACCTGCGGTTGATGCGCAGCCCGCGGTTCATCGGCGCCTTGCTCGGCATGTTCGCCTATGCCGCTTGTGCCCAGGTGATGATGACCCTGCTACCGCTGTACCTGCAGAACGGCCTGCAACTGAGCGCCGTGGCGGCGGGTGCGGGCATGCTGCCGTTTGCCGTGGCCATGCTGCTCACGCCACGCCTGGGCATGCGCCTGGCGGCTTCGCTGAGCCCGGCCCAGGTGTTCGCCCTCGGGTTGCTACTGGTGGGCTTGGGCAACCTGCTGTGCGCCGCTGCCGCCGCGCATGGGGGCTACCCGGGGTTCGCCCTGGCCAGCCTGGTGCTGGGCGCGGGGGCGGGCCTGCTCAATGGCGATACGCAGAAGAACATCATGGCCTGCGTGCCCCGCGAGCGCACCGGCATGGCGTCGGGCTTGAGCACTACCACGCGCTTCGGCGCCATCGTGCTGGCCATCGGCATTCTCGGCAGTATTCTTGCCAGCCGTAGCGGGCAGCTGTTGCACCAGGCGCTGGCTGGCCTGGCACCTGCGCAACTGGACAAAGCCGGCGCCATGGCCACGCGGGTTGCGGCCGGTGACTTGCCTGCGGCCCTGGCGCTGCTCGAACCCGGCTTGCGCGAGGCGGTGGCGCCCTTGGCCAGGCAGGCGTTCATCGGCGGCTTCGAGGCGGTACTGCACAGCGCAGGCATCGCCGCGCTGCTGTTCGCCGTGCTGGTTGGCGTGTTGCTGGGGCGGCCGCTGCCCGCGTTGCAGGCGCAAACAGGCCGATGATTTTATTCCATGGTGGGTATCGATCAGGACGATAGGAAGTTTTTCCACGACCTCGGTATAACGCTTCGTCAGAATGATGGCAAAAAGCTGTTAGTCACTTGGGGGAGGGGCACTATGTTCAAGAACATGAGTATTACCATGAGGTTGGCGCTGGGCTTCGCGCTGGTCGTCGGCCTGATGCTGGCGATCACCGCAGTGGGCGTGCATCGAGTAGGCGGCATCGACACGCTGCTGACCCAGGTCAGCGGCAACACCACGGTCAAGCAACGCTATGCCATCAACCTGCGCGGCAGTGTGCACGACCGCGCCATTGCCATACGCGATGCGGTGCTGACCCATGACGAAGGCCAGCTCGCCGGTTTCCTGCAAGACATCAAGCAGCTCGACGCCTTCTACCAGACCTCTGCCGCGCCCCTGGGCAAGATGCTCGGCGATACCCTGGCTGGGGCCGAAGAGCAGCGCCTGTACCAGGTCATCCAGGCCAGCGAGCGCAACGCCCAGGCGGCCACCAAGCAGTTGCTGGCGCGGCGTGAGCAGGGCGATTTCGCTCAGGCCCAGGCGCAATTGCTGGGTCAGGTGGCGCCGGCCTACAAGGAATGGTTGCGCAGCATCAACGCCTTCATCGACTTGCAGGAAAAAGACGTGGTGCGCGATATCGGCACCGTGCGTGACAGTGCCTCGGGCTTCGCCGGC
Source organism: Pseudomonas sp. LS_2 (assembly GCF_042709235.1). Lineage (NCBI taxonomy): Bacteria > Pseudomonadati > Pseudomonadota > Gammaproteobacteria > Pseudomonadales > Pseudomonadaceae > Pseudomonas > Pseudomonas sp. LS_2. The sequence continues at coordinate 212,370 of NZ_JAVAYC010000006.1, forward strand.
TTGATGCTCTGGGCCGTGGCCCTGGCGGCCTTGCTCAGCGTGGTGGCGTCGTGGCTGATCATTCGCAGCATCCGCGACACCCTGGGTGCCGAGCCTGAGGAAGTGGCCCAGGTGCTGCGCGGCCTGGCCCAAGGCGAAATCGACCAGAGCGTGCGCAGCAGCAACCCGCAGAGCGTGATGGGCGCGCTGGGCACCACCAACCGCCACCTCACCGACATCATCGCCCAGGTCAACCAGGTCGCTGCCGACCTGGTGGCCTCGTCGGCGCGCATGAGCCAGGGCCTGGCCAGCAACCAGGGGCGCATGCAGCAGCAGAGCGACGACACCCAGCACATGGCCGCCGCGATGCAGCAACTGGTGGTGGCGATCAATGAAATCTCCAGCTACGCCGCCACCGCCGCCCAGGCCTCCGCTGCCGCCGACCAGGAGGTGGATGCGGGCAAGACCGTCGTGGAGGGGACGGCGACTTCCATGCACGAGCTGGCCCAGGTGCTGGAGTCGGCCACCGAAGCGGTATTGCAGGTGGCCGCCGACAGCCAGGCGATCGAAAGCATCATCGAGGTGATCAACTCGATTGCCGAGCGCACCAACCTGCTGGCCCTCAACGCGGCGATCGAGGCGGCGCGTGCCGGCGAGTTCGGCCGGGGCTTCGCGGTGGTGGCGGACGAAGTGCGTTCGCTGGCCAACCGCACCCAGGAGTCGACCCGCGAGATCCGCGGCATGATCGGCAAGTTGCAGGAGGGTGCGGGCAAGACCGCGCAGATCGTCGGCGACAGCCGCGAGCTGGCTCAGGATACGGTCGAGCGCACCAAGGTGGCGGAACGTTCGCTGAACGAAATTCGTCGCGAGGTGGCCGCCATCAGCCAGATGAACAGCCAGATCGCCGCAGCCTCGTCGCAGCAGGATGTGGCGGCGGGCATGCTCAGCCAGGACATTACCCGCATCCACGCGTCTTCCCGTGAAGCCCATGCCGGGTCGACCCAGTTGTCGGGCGACAGCCGCGAACTGCTGGCACTGGCCGACGCGTTGGACAGCCGCATGGGCTTCTTCAAGACCCGGGCCGCCAGCTAGCGGGCAAGCCCGGTGGGCGAAAGCGCTTAGTGAGAGTGGCGAGGTACGCCACCCTCGCGAGCGATCACCTTCAGGTGCAGGGTGGCCGGCTCCAGGCAGCCGCCAGTGGACAGTTGGCCGACCAACTGGCGATACAGCTCCTGCCACGGGGTTTGCGAGGCCGGCACGTTCGGCTTCCAGGCAGCCCGACGGCTGGCCATTTCGGCGTCGTCCACCAACAGGTCGACCCGCCTGTTGTTGAGGTCGACGCGAAGCCGGTCATTGGTTTGCAGCAGCGCCAGGCCACCGCCCACGGCCGCCTCCGGCGACATGTTGAGGATCGACGGGCTGGCCGAGGTACCGCTCTGGCGGCCATCGCCCAGGCACGGCAGCGAGTCGATGCCGCGCTTGATCAGCTCGGCCGGTGGCGCCATGTTCACGACCTCGGCGCTGCCGGGGTAACCCACGGTACCGGCGCCGCGAATAACCAGGATGCAACGCTCGTCGATGTCCAGCGCCGGGTCGTCGATGCGCGCGTGGTAATCCTCGGGGCCTTCGAACACGATGGCGCGGGCCTCGAAGCTGTTCTCCTGGCCGGGTTCGCTGAGGTAGGTCTTGCGGAACGCCTCGCCGACCACCGACATCTTCATGATCGCGCTGTCGAAGAAGTTGCCGCTGAGCACGATGAAACCTGCGCGGTGCTTGAGCGGTGCGTCGAACGGCAGGATCACCTCGGCATTGCTGGTGACGGCATCGCGCACCACTTCGCCGATGGTCCGGCCACTGACCGTGGCGCAGTCCTGGTGCAGGCGGCCTGCCTTGCTCAATTCGTGCATCACCGCGGGCACCCCGCCGGCGCGGTGGAAGCCTTCGCCCAGGTACTTGCCCGCGGGCATGCAGTTGACCAGCAGCGGCACGTTCTCGCCGACCCGCTGCCAGTCGTCCAGCGACAGCTCGATGCCCATGTGCCGGGCGATGGCGATCAGGTGCGGCGGGCAGTTGCTCGACGCGCCCAGGGCCGAGGCCACGGCGATGGCGTTCTCGAAGGCCTCGCGGGTCATGATCGAGGACGGGCGCACATCCTGCATTACCAGGTCGCAGATACGCCGGCCGGTGGCATAGGCCATTTGCCCGCGCTCGCGGTACGGCGCCGGGATGCTCGCGCAGCCGGGCAGCGACATGCCCAGGGCCTCGGCCAGGGCGTTCATCGACAGCGCCGTGCCCATGGTGTTGCAGTGGCCCACCGACGGCGAGGCGGCGGTGGTCATTTCCATGAAGCCTTCGTAGTCGATCTCGCCGGCCGCCATCAGGTTGCGCGCGTGCCACAGCACGGTGCCGGAGCCGATCAACTGGCCTTTGTGGTGGCCGTCGAGCATCGGCCCGCCCGACAGCACGATGGCGGGCAGGTCGGTGGTGGCGGCGGCCATCAGGCAGGCCGGGGTGGTCTTGTCGCAGCCGGTGGTCAGCACCACGCCGTCGAGGGGGTAGCCGTGAAGGATCTCCACCAGGCCCAGGTAGGCCAGGTTGCGGTCCAGCGCGGCGGTCGGGCGGCGGCTCTGCTCGGCGATCGGGTGCACCGGGAATTCCATGGGAATGCCACCGGCGTCGCGGATACCGGCCTTGACCCGCTGGGCCAGTTCCAGGTGATGACGGTTGCAGGGGGTGAGGTCGCTGCCGGTTTGCGCGATGCCGATGATCGGCCGGCCAGATTGCAGCTCGTCACGGGTCAGGCCGTAGTTCATGTAGCGCTCAACGTACAGCGCGGTCATGTCGGCGTGGGCAGGATCGTCGAACCATTGCTGGCTGCGCAGGGGGCGTTTGGGGGACGGGTTCATGTGCGATCTCTCTTGTCGTTATCAGGCACGGACTACAGCGGTGGCGTAGGTTACGGGCCACGCGGGCCGCAGTACAGAGACCGCCGTCGGCTTGGCAGGTGACGGCGGCACGGCAGGTTTTTCAGCTTTGCAGCAAGCCTCGCTTGGCCAGGTTGGCCATCAGCGCGGCCAGGCCGAAAGTCCAGGGGCTGGCCTGGTCGCTGCTGGTGACGCGGTTGTGCAGCGCGCCCAGCAGGGGGCTGGCGATGCTTACCTGGTCGCCAGGCTTGTGGGTGAAGCCGGCACCGGGCTGGTCGCGGTCCTCGGTGGGGGCGAACAGGGTGCCGAGGAACAGCAGGAAGCCGTCCGGGTACTGGTGGTTGCGGTTCAAGGTCTGTGCCACCAGCTCCAGCGGGTCGCGGCTGATCTGCTCCATGGAGCTGGAGCCGTCGAGCACGAAGCCGTCCTCGCCCGCTACCCGCAGGGTCACCACGCAGCGGCGCACGGCATCGAGGTCGAAAGTCTCGTCGAACAGGCGGATGAACGGACCGATGGCGCACGAAGCGTTGTTGTCCTTGGCCTTGCTCAGCAGCAAGGCGCTGCGGCCTTCGAAGTCGCGCAGGTTGACGTCGTTGCCCAGGGTCGCACCGTGAATGCGTCCACGGCTGTCGACCGCCAGCACCACCTCGGGCTCGGGGTTGTTCCAGTGCGAGCCGGGGTGCACGCCAATGGCGGCGCCGCTGCCGACGGCGGCCAGTACCGGGGCCTTGGTGAACACCTCGGCGTCCGGGCCGATGCCGACTTCCAGGTATTGCGACCACAGCCCTTGTTCGATCAGCAGGCCCTTGAGGGCCAGGGCTTCGGCCGAGCCTGGGCGCACTGCACGCAGGTTGTCGCCGATCAACTCACGCACCGTGGAGCGGACCGCTTCGGCCTTGGCGGCGTCGCCACCGGCCTGTTCCTCGATGACCCGCTCGAGCATGCTTGCGGCGAAAGTCACGCCGGCGGCCTTGATCACTTGCAGGTCGGCCGGCGGCAGCAGGTAGGGGCGGCTGGGGTCGGGTTGTTCGCAGGTGTTGTCGAGGGCTTGCTGCAGGCTGCAGACGAAGCGCCCGGGCGTTGTGCGTACCGCCTCCAGCGGGTCGTCGGCTTCGAGCAACTGGCTCAGGGTGGCAAAGCGCTCGGAAAGGTCGAACACGCCATCGCTGCGCACGACGATGGGCGAAGGCCCGGCGTGTTCGCCAGGCACCCAGGCACGGCCCACCAGGGTGCCGGCCAGGCCGTCGTGGGGCAGGGTATTGGAGGGGGTGAGCATCAGCGGCATGCGGGTCGGTCTCTTTCAGAAGCGTGGAGACTGCACGCTAGGCAACGGCTGCGATAAACTCCAATGGCTTATTTTCAGTCATTGATAACCCTCGGTTATCGCGCCGGGAGCCTCGCCATGTCCGACCTGTCCTTTACCCATCTCTGCAACTGGCTCAGGTTTCGCCACCTGCTGCTGATCGACACCCTGGCCCGCACCGGCAACATGCACTCGGCTGCGCAACAGATGAACCTGAGCCAGCCGGCCATCAGCAAGATGCTCAAGGAAATCGAGAACCAGCTGGGTTTCGCCCTGTTCGACCGCCAGCCGCGCAGCATGACGCCCACCGCCCTGGGCGGGCAGGTGGTGCGCTATGCACAGGTGGCCTTGAACGATGCGCGCAATTTCGTCGACCAGATCGACAGCCTGCGCCAAGGTGGCCATGGCCAGCTCAAGGTCGGCGGGATCTTCGCCGCCACTGCCGTGGCGCTACCCAGCGCCATCGTGCAGATCAAGCAGCGCTGGCCGCTGCTGTCGATCGAGGTGGTCGAGCAGACCAGCGACCACCTGATGCAGATGCTCGAAGACAAGACCCTGCACCTGGCCGTGGCCCGATTTACCGACCAGGCGCAACGCCAGCAATTCGACTTCCAGCCGCTGGCGCCGGAGCCGTTCTGTTTCGTGGTCAATTGCCACCACCCCTTGGGCGAGGCAGCGTCGGTGAGCCTCGAGCAACTGTTGGAATGGCCGTGGATTCTCTACCCCAAGGGCACGCCGATTCGCGCACGCATCGAGCGGGCCTTTGCCGAGGCCGGGGTGGCGGTGCCGCGCAATACCATCGACACCATCTCGATGCAGACCTTCGTCAAGGTCATCGAGAGCGGGCCGATGATCGGCATGCTGCCGCAGGTGATGGTCGCGCCGCACCTGGCCAGTGGCGCGTTGCGTGCCCTGCAGACCCCCTTGCACCTGGCGCCGCAGGACTACGGCATCCTTACGCTCAAGGGCGCGCCCTTGAGCGCCATGGCACAGGAATTTGCCGAGATCCTGCTGGGCGATGCGCGGCGGCCAAGGGCGAATCGATAACTCATGGTTATCGGATGATCCACAAAAGCCATTGGGAAAGAATCGCCAGCGCGCCTAGATTAGCGGCCATGTCTTTCAGCATCGCCCAAGGAACGTCCATGGTTTCCACCGCAGGTCATCAATTCATCGGCGGCACCCGCCGTGCCTCCGGCCAGCCGACTTTGCACAGCCTCGATGCGCACAGCGGCCAGCCGCTGCCGGGGGCCGTGTTCCACCAGGCCACGCCCGAGGAGGTGGATGCCGCGGCCCGCGCCGCTGCCGCCGCCTACCCCCGCTATCGCACCTTGTCCCCCGAGCGCCGCGCGCAGTTCCTCGACAGCATTGCCGAGCAACTCGACGCGCTGGGCGAGGACTTCATCGCCCTGGTGAGCCAGGAAACCGCGTTGCCGCCAGCGCGTATCCTCGGTGAGCGGGCGCGTACCAGCAATCAGTTGCGCCTGTTCGCCCAGGTCCTGCGCCGTGGCGATTTTCTCGGCGCGCGCATCGACCGCGCCCAGCCTGAACGGGCCCCGTTGCCACGCCTGGACATCCGTCAATGCCGCCTGGGCCTCGGCCCGGTGGCCGTGTTCGGCGCCAGCAACTTCCCCCTGGCGTTCTCCACCGCGGGCGGCGACACCGCCGCAGCGCTGGCCGCCGGTTGCCCAGTGGTGTTCAAGGCCCACAGCGGGCATATGGGCACTGCCGAGCGGGTGGCCGAGGCCATCGTGCGTGCAGCCGAGCAGTGCGACATGCCGGCTGGGGTGTTCAACATGATCTTTGGTGGCCTGGTCGGTGCCGACCTGGTCAAGCACCCGGCCATCCAGGCGGTCGGCTTCACCGGTTCGCTCAAGGGCGGCCGAGCGCTGTGCGACCTGGCGGCGGCGCGGCCGCAGCCGATCCCGGTGTTCGCCGAGATGAGCAGCATCAATCCGGTGGTCGTGCTGCCGGGCGCTCTTGCGGCCCGTGGCCCGCGCATCGCCCAGGAGCTGGCGGCGTCGGTGGTGCTGGGTTGTGGCCAGTTCTGCACCAACCCCGGCCTGGTGCTCGGGGTACGCAGCCCGGCCTTCTCGGCGTTCGTCGAGCAACTGGCTGCACAGTTCAACGACCAGCCAGCGCAGACCATGCTCAACCCCGGCGCGCTCGGCAGCTACAGCCATGGCTTGCACGCACTCGGCCAAGCCTCGGGCATCCGCCTGCTGGCCAGTGGCTTGCAGGGCAACGAGCAGGCCCAGGCACAGCTGTTCCAGGCCGACGCGCGCTTGCTTCTGGAAGGCGAACCGCTGCTGCAGGAAGAGGTGTTCGGCCCTGCCACCGTGGTGGTGGCGCTGGACGACCCGGCACAACTGCGCCAGGCGCTGGCTGCCCTGGGTGGCCAACTGACCGCTACGCTGATCGGCGAGCCCGACGAGCTGGCCGCCGCCGGCGAGCTGGTGAGCCTGTTGGAAACCAAGGCCGGGCGCCTGCTGGTCAATGGCTACCCCACCGGGGTCGAGGTGTGCGATGCCATGGTGCATGGCGGCCCGTATCCGGCCACCTCCGACAGCCGTGGCACCTCGGTCGGCACCCTGGCGATCGACCGCTTCCTGCGTCCAGTGTGCTACCAGAACTTCCCCCAGGCCTTGCTACCCGAGGCCTTGCACGACAGCAACCCCCTGGGGCTGCTGCGCCTGGTCGACGGCCAGCCGACCCGAGAGGCCATTCACTGACCATTCGTTCGAACACCGGGCGTTCGCGCCCGGTGCCCTGTCGATAACAACAATCAGGCATGCCCGACATGCCAAGGGGCTTTTCCGATGCACAACCCAAGCGCCACAACGGCCCGCGACCCGGGCTTCGAAGACCGTACCTACCGCAAGGTGATCCTGCGTATCCTGCCGATATTGCTGCTGTGCTATATCGCCGCCTACCTCGACCGCGTGAACATCGGCTTCGCCAAGCTGGACATGCTCGCCGACCTGGAATTCAGCAACACCGTCTACGCCCTGGGCGCCAGCATGTTCTTCTGGGGCTACTTCCTGTTCGAGGTGCCCAGCAACCTGTTGCTGCACCGCTACGGCGCGCGTTTCTGGATCGCCCGCATCATGTTGAGCTGGGCGATCATCTCCATGGCGGTAGCCTTCACCGTGCCCCTGGCCGGGTTGTTCAATGTCGAGGCCAGCACCATGTTCTACGTGCTGCGCTTCCTGCTCGGGGTGTGCGAGGCCGGCTTCTTCCCAGGCGTCATCCTGTACCTCAATTACTGGTTCCCCACCCACCGCCAGAGCCGCGTGATGTCCGGCTTCCTGATCGCCCTGCCGATCAGCCTGACCCTGGGCGGCGTGGTATCCGGCTGGCTGATGACCAGCCTCAACGGCTGGCATGGCATGGCCGGCTGGCAGTGGATGCTGCTGATCGAAGGGCTGCCGTCGATCGTCATGGCCTTCGTGGTGTTCGGCTGCCTGTGCGACAACATCGACAAGGCCCACTGGCTGAACGCCGAGGAGAAACAGCTGCTCAAGGCCAACCTTGAACAGGACAACCGTGGCAAGGCGTCGCGGCTGAGCGAGGTGTTCTTCAACCCGCGGGTATGGCTGCTGGTGTTCATCCTGCTGACCTTCAACACCGGCTTCTATGGCCTGGCGTTCTGGATGCCGTCGATCATCAAGAGCGCAGGCGTGACCAGCACCTTCGAGATCGGCCTGCTGACCGCCATTCCGTATGGCGTAGCCCTGGTCGCGATGGTTCTCAACGCGCGCCACTCCAACCGCACCGGCGAGCGTCGCCTGCATGCGGCGATCCCGGCGCTGATCGGGGGTTGCGGGCTGATCCTCAGTGCCTGGTTCGCCGACAACCTGGTGCTGTCGATCGTGTTCCTGACCGTGGCCACCTCGGGTGTGCTGAGCTTGATGCCGATCTTCTGGACCTTGCCGGGAACCGTGCTGTCGGGTGTGGCAGCGGCGGCGGGAATCGGCATGATCAACGCCATCGGCAACCTCTCGGGCTTCACCGGCTCGATGATCACCGCTACCGCCGAAACGCTGACCGGCAACATCAACAATGGCACCTATGTGCTGGGGGCGTGCCTGTTCATCGCCTGTGCGTTGATCCTGGCGATTCCGCGCAGCATGCTCGGGGCGCAAAAAGCGAATGATGATGAGGCCGAGCTGAAACTCAAGGCTGCCTGACGGCAGCGGCAGACCGGGCCGTCCGCACCGGTCTCTTCGCGGGCAAGCCCGCTCCTGCAGGTGCAGTGCGATCCCTGTAGGAGCGGGCTTGCCCGCGAAAGGGCCGGTACAGGCAGCAAATGTGGCGCTATATTCGGTCGACCGAAGAAGAACCGGAAAAGGAGCCCTTGATGCAAACCCATCTGCTGATAAACGGCCAACTGGTCGCAGGCGAAGGCCAGAAGCTCGCGGTGCTCAACCCCGCACTCGGCACCGTGCTGGTGGAGATCGCCGAATCTACCCCGGCCCAGGTCGATGCTGCGGTGCAGGCGGCTGACGCGGCCTTCGAACACTGGTCGCAAACCGCGCCGAAAGACCGTTCCCTGCTGCTGCTCAAGCTCGCCGATACCATCGATGCCCACGCCGAGGAACTGGCGCGGCTGGAGTCGGACAACTGCGGCAAACCCTACAGCGCTGCGCTGAACGACGAACTGCCGGCGGTGGCCGATGTGTTCCGCTTCTTCGCCGGTGCCAGCCGCGTGCTGCAAGGTTCTGCGGCAGGCGAGTACCTGCCGGGGCACACTTCGATGATCCGCCGCGACCCGGTGGGCGTGGTCGCCTCGATCGCGCCGTGGAACTACCCACTGATGATGGCGGCCTGGAAGCTCGCCCCGGCATTGGCCGCGGGTAATACCGTGGTGCTCAAGCCTTCCGAGCAGACCCCGCTGAGTGCCCTGCGCCTGGGTGAGCTGATGGCTGGCATCCTTGCGCCGGGCGTGGTGAACCTGGTGTTTGGCCGCGGCCCGAGCGTCGGCGAGCCACTGACCACCCACCCCAAGGTGCGCATGGTCTCGCTCACCGGCTCTGTAGCCACTGGCAGCCGCATCATCGCCGGCAGCGCCGACACGGTGAAGCGCACGCACATGGAACTGGGCGGCAAGGCGCCAGTGATCATCTTCGACGATGCCGACATCGATGCTGCCGTTGAAGGTATTCGTGCCTTCGGGTTCTACAACGCCGGGCAGGACTGCACTGCCGCCTGCCGCCTTTACGTGCAGAAGGGCGTGTACCCGCAGTTCGTGGAGAAGCTCACGGCGGCGGTGTCCAGCCTGCGCCTGGGCGAGCAGGACGACCCTGACACCGAGTTGGGGCCGCTGATCACCCAGCAGCACCTGGAGCGCGTGGCCGGCTTCGTCGAGCGGGCGCGGCAGGTACCGCATATCCAGGTCACCACCGGTGGCAGGCGCGCCGAGCGTGCGGGGTTCTTCTTCGAGCCGACGGTGCTGGCCGGGGCGCTGCAGGATGACGAGGTGGTACGCCGGGAGATCTTCGGGCCGGTGGTGTCGGTGACCGAGTTCGAGGACGAGGCCCAGGCCTTGGCCTGGGCCAACGATTCGGACTACGGCCTGGCCTCGTCGGTATGGACCCAGGACGTGGGGCGCGCGCACCGCCTGGCAGCACGCTTGCAGTACGGCTGCACCTGGGTGAACACCCACTTCATGCTGGTCAGCGAAATGCCCCATGGCGGGGTGAAGCTGTCGGGGTATGGCAAGGATATGTCGATGTACGGGCTGGAGGACTACACCGTGGTTCGGCATGTGATGTTCAAGCACTGATCGCCATCGACCGGAGAAAACCCGGGGCTGCAACGCAGCCCCGGTCAGGCAGGCATCAACGTCGCAATCAGTGCCCGTACCGTCCCCGGCAACGCATCCAGTTCGCGCACCAGGATGCTGCGCTCACGCACCGCCCACGGCTCGTCCAGACCAATGGTCACCAGGTTCATGGTCTGGCTGTGCCGCAGCGCCGCCGACTCCGGAATGATGCCGATACCCACGCCGGCCTCGACCATGCGGCAGATCGCCTCGAAGCTCGACATCTGGATACGCAACGCCAGGCTCAGGCCTAGGCGTTCCACATGGTCGCGCAGGAAGGTCAGCAGGGTGCTGCCGTCATGCAGGCCGATGTGCTGGTAGGCCAGGGTCTGGCGCAACGTCACCTGGGTGTGCGCGGACAGCTCATGGCCGTGGGGCACGATCAGCACCAGGCGGTCGGTGCTGAAGCGCATCACTTGCAGGCCGCTGGCCTCCACGGGGCCTGCGATGATGCCCATGTCGCTGCTGCCGTCGAGCACCCCGCGCACGATATCCCGTGAAAGCCGTTCCTGCAGGTCCACCGTCACGCCTGGGCGGCTGGCGAGAAAACCGGCCAGCACCTCGGGCAGGAATTCGGTCACTGCCGTGGTGTTGGCGAAAATGCGGATATGCCCCACCGAATCGGTGCCCAGCTGGGTGAATTCGGCCTTCAGGTAGTCCACCTGGCGCATGATCAGCCGTGCATGCATCAGCAGCTTGTGCCCGGCCGGCGTCAGCTCCACGCCCCGGCTGTCGCGGTACAGCAGGCGGGTGTCGAGTTGCGCTTCGAGGGCCTTGATGCGCGCACTGGCGGCAGCGGGGGAGAGAAAGGCGCGGCGCGCACCCTGGGTCAGGCTCGGTGATTCGCCGATGTGGATGAAGAGCCGCAAGTCAGCCAGATCGAAGTGCATGAAGGCGTCCTGTTAGGAATTGGCGTTCGCCATTTATGAACGCTGGGTTACGCAAATGCAAATTCACAGAATGCCAGCTGCCTCGCATGATCGGCCCACAAGAACAACGACTAGAGGCCCTGTCCATGACCGCTGCGATTCCGCCCACTGACTTCACTGCCTGGCTAGGCCGCACCGAAGAGGCCTGGGATGTGCTCAGCCGCAACCTGGTCAAGCGTATCGCCGCGACCTTCGGCGAGCCGGCCCCGGCCCATGGCGAGGCGCTGCCGCACCTGTGGACCTGGTGCTTCTTCCAGGAGCCGGTGGAAGAAACCAAGCTGGGCAGCGATGGCCACCCCGCCCGTGGCGGCTTCCTGCCGCCAGCCGATAACCGCAACCGCATGTGGGCCGGTGGCCGGGTCGAGTTCATCGCACCCTTGACCGTCGGTGGCGAGGCCCACCGCCTGTCGACCATCGTGCACATCGAGGAAAAGCACGGCCGCAGCGGCGCGCTGCTGTTCGTCACGGTGCGGCACGACTATTCCCAGGATGGCCGCCTGTGCGTACGTGAAGAGCAAGACATCGTCTACCGCGAGCCGACCCCGCCCAAGGCCGGCAGTGGCGAGGCTTGCCCGGCGGGTGAGTGGAGCGAGGCCATCACGCCCACGCCGACCCTGCTGTTCCGCTATTCGGCAGTGACCTTCAACGGCCACCGTATCCATTACGACCACCCCTACGTCACCGCCACCGAGGGCTACCCGGGGTTGGTGGTGCATGGCCCGCTGATCGCCACCTTGAACCTGCGCGCATTCGTCCGCGCCCACCCCGACAAGCCCGTCAGGCACTTCGCCTACCGCGGCGTACGCCCGCTGAGCTTGCCTGCGGCCTTCGTCGTTGCCGGCTGCATCGAAGCGCCCGGCAAGGCGCGGCTGTGGGCCGGCAATGAAGACGGCGTGGCGCAGAGCGCCGACGTGTCATTCGACTGAACCCTTGCGAACCAGCCCCTTGCGAACCAGCAGAGAACCCCGACATGCAGAGCTACGACAGCGATGACCTCAACGCCATCCGCGAAGGCGTGCGCGCCCTGTGCGCCGAATTCGACGCCGCCTACTGGCGCGAGATCGACGAACGCAAAGGTTTCCCCGAGGCCTTCGTCAAGGCCATGACCGACGCCGGCTGGCTGTCGGCGATGATCCCGGAGCAATACGGCGGCTCGGGCCTGGGCCTGGCAGAAGCCTCGGTGATCCTTGAGGAGGTCAACCGTTGCGGCGGCAACTCCGGCACCATCCACGGGCAGATGTACAACATGTTCACCCTGCTGCGTAACGGCAGCGAGGAACAGAAGCGCTTCTACCTGCCCAAGCTGGCCAGCGGCGAATTGCGCTTGCAATCGATGGGGGTGACCGAGCCCACCACCGGCACCGACACCACCAAGATCAAGACCACCGCCGTGCGCCAGGGCGACAAGTACGTTATCAACGGTCAGAAGGTGTGGATTTCGCGGGTGCAGCATTCTGATTTGATGATCCTGCTGGCGCGAACCACGCCGTTGGCCGAGGTGAAGAAGAAGTCCGAGGGCATGTCGATCTTCCTGGTCGACCTGCGCGAGGCCATCGGCAACGGCCTGACCGTGCAGCCGATCGCCAACATGGTCAACCACGAGACCAACGAGCTGTTCTTCGACAACCTGGAAATTCCCGCCAGCAGCCTGATCGGCGAGGAGGGCAAGGGCTTTCGCTACATCCTCGATGGCCTGAATGCCGAGCGCACGCTGATTGCCGCCGAGTGCATCGGCGATGGCCGCTGGTTCGTCGAAAAAGCCAGCCAGTACGCCCGCGACCGCGTGGTGTTCGGCCGGCCGATCGGGCAGAACCAGGGGGTGCAGTTCCCTATTGCCGAAGCGCATATCGAGATCGAGGCCGCCGACCTGATGCGCTGGCGTGCCTGCGAGGAATACGACAGCGGACGCAATGCCGGTGCGGCGGCGAACATGGCCAAGTACCTGGCGGCCAAGGCCAGCTGGGAGGCGGCCAACGCCTGCCTGCAGACCCACGGCGGCTTTGGCTTTGCCAATGAATACGACGTCGAACGCAAGTTCCGCGAAACCCGCCTGTACCAGGTGGCGCCGATCTCCACCAACCTGATCCTGTCGTACGTGGCCGAGCACCTGCTCGAGCTGCCGCGCAGCTTCTAAGGGAGCCGACCATGCGTGACACCCAAGCACTGGCCACGTTCCTGGCCGAGCTGCGCTACGCGCACATCCCCGGCCCTGTGCTGGACCGTACCGAAGACCTGTTCCTCGACTGGCTGGGCTCGGCGCTCGCCAGCCAAGGCGCGCACCCGATCCCGCTGTTCGAGCGCTACGCCGAACGCATGGGGCCCAGCGATGGCCGTGCGCGGATACTGGTCAACGGTCGCGGCACCTCGGCGTACTTCGCTGCCTTGGTCAACGGCGCAGCCTCGCACCTGGTGGAGCAGGACGACCTGCACAACAGCTCGGTATTGCACCCGGCCACGGTGGTGTTCTCTGCCGTGCTGGCCGCCGCGCAAGACCTGGGCAAGTCCGGCCAGGAGCTGCTGCTGGCGGCAGTGGCCGGCTACGAGGCGGGCATCCGCATCGGCGAGTTCCTTGGCCGCTCGCACTACCGCATCTTCCACACCACCGCCACGGTCGGCACCCTGGCGGCCGCCGTCGGGGTGGGCAAGCTACTGGGCTTCGACCGCGAACAGTTCATCAACCTGCTGGGCAGCGCCGGCACCCAGGCCGCCGGGCTGTGGGAGTTCCTGCGCGATGCCGCCGACTCCAAGCAGTTGCACACCGCCAAGGCCGCCGCCGACGGTTTGCTCGCCGCCTACCTCACCGCCGATGGGCTGACCGGTGCGCGCAACATTCTTGAAGGCGAGCAGGGCATGGCTGCGGGCATGTCCAGCGATGCAGACCCTGCGCGGCTTTCCGACCGCCTGGGCACGCGCTGGGCGCTGGCGGAGACCTCGTTCAAGTTCCACGCCTCGTGCCGCCATACCCACCCGGCAGCCGATGCGCTGTTGCACTTGATGCAGCGCGAAGGGCTGGATCATGAACAGATCGCCGAGGTGGTGACGCGGGTGCACCAGGGCGCCATCGATGTGCTGGGCCGGGTGACCACGCCCAGCACCGTGCACCAGGCCAAGTTCTCCATGGGTACGGTGCTCGGCCTGATCGCGGTTCACGGCAGTGCGCAACTTCTTGAGTTCCGAGACCTGGCGCTGACCGACAGGCGAGTGGCGGCGTTCCGCGAAAAGGTACGCATGCAGCTGGATCCAGAAGTCGACGCGGCCTACCCGTCGCGCTGGCTGGGCCGCGTGCAGGTGCGCTGCGTCGATGGCCGGCAGTTCAGCGCGGCCATCGACCAGCCCAAGGGCGACCCCGGCAATACCCTCTCGCGGCCGGAGCTGGAGGCCAAGTTCCAACGCCTGCTGGCCTACGCCGGGCAGCGCAGCGAAGCCGAGGGCCGTGCGTTGATCGCGCGTGTCTGGCAACTGCGTGACGCGCCGTCGCTGGCCGACCTGCATTGACTACCGAACAGGAGCTCGCCATGACTTCATCTGCGCCCCGCCCGCTGGACGGCATCACTGTCGTCAGCCTGGAGCATGCTATCGCCGCGCCGTTCTGCACTCGCCAGCTGGCAGACCTTGGCGCCCGCGTGATCAAGATCGAGCGCCCAGGCGCCGGCGATTTCGCCCGCGGCTATGACCAGCGCGTCGATGGCCTGTCGTCGCATTTCGTCTGGACCAACCGCTCCAAGCAGAGCCTGGCCCTGGACCTCAAGCAACCTGAAGCTCTGGACATTCTGCAGGCGCTGCTGGCCAAGGCCGACGTGCTGGTGCAGAACCTTGCGCCGGGTGCTGCCGGGCGCATGGGGCTGTCGTTCGAGGCGCTGCATGAACGTTTTCCGCGCCTGGTGGTGTGCGACATCTCCGGCTACGGCGAAGGTGGGCCTTACGAGAAGAAGAAGGCCTACGACCTGCTGATCCAGAGCGAAGGCGGCTTTCTCTCTGTGACCGGTGGCCCGGGAGAGGACGAGATGGCCAAGGCCGGTTGCTCGATCGCTGATATCGCAGCGGGCATGTACGCCTACACCGGCGTGCTTTCGGCGCTGATGCTGCGCGACAAGACCGGCGTCGGCAGCCGGGTCGATGTGTCGATGCTGGAGAGCCTGGTGGAATGGATGGGCTACCCGATGTACTACGCCTACAACGACGCACCCCAACCGCCACGGGCCGGCGCCTCGCATTCCACCATCTACCCGTACGGGCCGTTCCCCACCGGAGATGGCGGCACGCTGATGCTCGGGTTGCAGAATGAGCGGGAGTGGGCAGTGTTTTGCGAGAAGGTGTTGCTCGACCCGGCGCTGGCCAGTGACGAGCGCTTCTGCGCCAACCCCAAGCGTTCGGCGAACCGCGAGGCGTTGCGCCAGATCATCATCGACGGCTTCGCCACGCTGACCCTGGACGAGGTGGTGGCACGCCTGGAAACCGCGCAAATCGCCAATGCCCGAGTCAACGACATGCACGGCGTGTGGCAGCACCCGCAGCTGCGCGCCCGTGGCCGCTGGTGCGAAGTGGGTAGCCCGGCCGGGCCGCTGCCGGCGCTGCTGCCGCCCGGGCGCAACGCAGCCTTCAGCCCGCGTATGGACCCGGTGCCGGGCCTGGGCGAGCACAGCCAGGCGATTCTCGAGGAACTGGGTTTTGCGGCCGAAGAACGGGCGCGGCTGACCCATGCGGGTGTCGTATGAGCGCCGGGATCGTGCGCTCGGCGCTGTTCGTGCCGGGCAGCCGTCCAGAACGTTTTGCCAAGGCCCTGGCCGCAGGCGCCGATGCCGTCATCGTCGATTTCGAGGATGCGGTGGAGGAACCGCTCAAGCGCCAGGCCCGCGATAACCTGGCGAAGTTTCTCGGCGAGCAGCCGCAGGCCAGGGTGTGGGTGCGGGTGAATGCGCCGGAGCATCACGGGCATGCCGATGACCTGGCGTTCTGTGCCCAGCACGCGGGGGTGACTGCGCTGTTGCTGCCCAAGGTGGAAAACCCGGTTCAGGTGGCCGTGGCGCATCGCACCGGCAAACCGGTGTTGCCAATCATCGAGACGGCCAAGGGGTTGTTGGCGCTGGAGGGCATTGCTCGCGCCGAGGGGGTCGAGCGCTTGTCGTTCGGCAGCCTTGATTTGGCGCTGGATCTGAACCTGAACACCGCAAGCGCCGCCGCCCAGGGCTTTCTCGACCAGGCGCGCATGGCCGTGCAACTGCATTCCCGTGGGGCTGACCTGGCGCCGCCGCTGGACGGCGTGTTCCCTGCCATCGGCGACCCCGAGGGCCAGCAGCGGGCGATGCGCCATGCCTATGACATGGGCTACGGCGGCGCGCTGTGCATCCACCCCAGCCAGGTGCCACTGATTCATGCCGTGCTGGCGCCGAGCGCCGAGGAACTGGCCTGGGCGCGGCGGGTGCTGGCGGCGAGTGTGGCGGCCAATGGCGCGGGGGCATTCCAGCTGGAGGGGCAGATGGTTGATGCCCCGGTGCTGTTGCGGGCGCAGCGGTTGTTGGCGCTGGGCTTGTAGGGCCGCGCTTGCCCGCGAGCCCGACGCACTGCCCCTGGCGTTCGGCCTGACCAAACGCAGGCTTACACAAAAGCTGATTCTCGAAACACCGGCAACTGATCCATCGTGACCGTGGCAACGCGTCCTAACCTTCCAACAACAATAAAAGGTGACACCGATGTTGAAGCTGACCCAGGCGCTGTTGTGCGCCGCCGCTGTGTCCATGGCCGGGCTCGCCCAGGCCGCCGACCCTGTCATCATCAAGTTCGCCCACGTGGTGGCCGACAGCACGCCCAAGGGCCAGGGCGCGCTGATGTTCCAGAAACTGGTGGCCGAAGACCCGAAGCTCAGTGGCAAGGTGAAGGTCGAGGTCTACCCCAACTCGTCGCTGTTCGGCGACGGCAAGGAGATGGAGGCGCTGCTGCTGGGCGACGTGCAGATGCTGGCGCCGTCGCTGGCCAAGTTCGAGCACTACAACAAGCAGGTGCAGATCTTCGACCTGCCGTTCCTGTTCGATGACCTGGCCGCCGTCGACCGCTTCCAGCAAGGTCCCCAGGGCAAGGCACTGCTGGCCTCGATGGAAGACAAGGGCATCCTTGGCCTGGCCTACTGGCACAACGGCCTCAAGCAGCTGTCGGCCAACAAGAAGGTGATCCTGCCCAAGGACGCCCGTGGCCTGAAGTTCCGCGTGCAGGCCTCCAGCGTGCTCGAGGAGCAGTTCAAGGCCATCCGCGCCAACCCCCGCAAGATGAGCTTCGCCGAGGTCTACCAGGGCTTGCAGGTCGGCACCGTCAACGGCACCGAGAACACCTGGTCGAACTACGAGAGCCAGAAGGTCAACGAGGTGCAGCCGTTCTTCACCGAGACCAACCACGGCCTGATCGACTATATGGTCATCACCAACGCCAAGTTCTGGAACGGCTTGCCCGAAGATGTGCGCGGCGAGCTGCAAGCGATCATGGACAAGGTCACGCTCGAGGTGAACAAGCAGGCCGAGGCGCTCAACCAGACTTCCCGCCAACGGATCATCGACGCCAAGACCAGCGAGATCGACCCGCTCACCCCCGAACAGCGCGAGCAATGGCGTGAAGCCATGCGTCCGGTGTGGAGCAAGTTCTCCGAGCAGATCGGCGCCGACCTGATCAAGGCCGCCGAAGCCTCCAACAACGCATCCTGATTAGCCCCCCACGCCACGGCCACCTGCAACCCAGGTGGCCCGGCGTCTTATTGTCCGGAGAATGCCCATGCCAACCCTAAGGCGTGTCTGGGAGCATTTCGAGGAGGGCATGATCGCCTTCCTCCTGGCGGCCATGACCTTGATCACCTTTATCTACGTCGCGCTGAACAACCTCTACGGCGCGTTCTACAGCCTCAGCGACCGCTGGGCCTTGGCCAGCGATGCGTTGCTGGCCGGTGGCGACCTGCTGATGGGCTATGCCCAGGAAATGACCTGGAGCATCGCCCTGACCAAGGCGCTGTTCGGCTGGTTGATCTTCTTTGGTATCGCCTATGGCGTGCGCACCGCCGGCCACCTGGGGGTGGACGTGCTGGTGCGGCGCACGCGCAAGCCGGTGCAACGGGTGCTGGCGCTGATCGCCTGCGCCTGCTGCCTGGCCTACGCCGGGCTGTTCCTGGCCGCCAGCATCAAATGGGTGAACGCCGTGCTGGCAGCGGGCATCGGCGCCGAGGACCTGGACCGCTACGGCATCAGGATCGGCCATATCGCGATGATCGTGCCCTTCGGCTTTGCCCTGATCATCGTGCGCTACCTGGAAATCTGCTACCGCATCTTCACCCATCGCCAGACCGGCCTGGGCCTGGCCGATGAAGCGGCAGAGGCGAGCAAGCTGGCCAACCCTGGCGAGGAGCACCACTGATGACCGTCATCTGCTTGTTCGTGTTGTTGTTCGTCTTCATGTTCCTGGGCGTGCCTATCGCCATTTCCCTGGGCCTGTCGGGGGCGGTCTCGATCCTGCTGTTCAGCCAGGACTCGCTCAGCTCGCTGGCGATCAAGCTGTTCGAGACCTCCGACAGCTACACCTTCCTGGCGATTCCGTTCTTCCTGCTGTCGGGCGCGTTCATGACCACCGGCGGCGTGGCGCAGCGCCTGATCGACTTCGCCAACGCCTGCGTGGGGCACATTCGCGGGGGGCTGGCCATTGCCGCGGTGCTGGCCTGCATGCTGTTCGCCGCACTCTCGGGCTCATCGCCCGCCACCGTGGCCGCCGTGGGCTCGATCGCCGTCGCTGGCATGGTGCGCTCGGGTTACCCGCGTGAGTTCGGCGCCGGCATCATCTGCAACGCCGGCACCCTGGGCATCCTGATTCCGCCCTCGATCGTCATGGTGGTGTACTCGGCCGCCACGGAAACCTCGGTGGGCAAGCTGTTCATGGCCGGTGTGATACCGGGCATCCTGCTGGGCCTGGCATTGATGGTGACCATCTACATCGTGGCGCGGGTCAAGAAACTGCCCGCCCAGCCACGGGCGAGCTTCGGCGAATGGCTGCGGGCCGCGCGCCGGGCGTTCTGGGGGTTGCTGTTGCTGGTGATCATTCTCGGCGGTATCTACAGCGGCCTGTTCACCCCCACCGAGGCAGCGGCGGTGGCGGCGGTGTACTCAGCCTTTATCGCGCTGTTCGTGTACAAGGACATGCGCCTGCGCGACTGCCACAAGGTGCTGCTGGAGTCTGGCCGACTGACCATCATGCTGATGTTCATCATCGCCAACGCCATGCTGTTCGCCCACGTGCTGACCACCGAGCAGATTCCCCAGCAGATCACCCAGTGGGTGCTGAGCGAGGGCCTGACGCCGCTGGGCTTCCTGTTGATGGTGAACGTGGTGCTGCTGATTGCCGGCAGCTTCATGGAGCCTTCGGCGATCATCCTGATCCTGGCGCCGATCTTCTTCCCGATCGCCATGGAGCTGGGGATCGACCCGATTCACCTGGGTATCGTGATGGTGGTCAACATGGAGATCGGCCTGGTGCACCCGCCGGTGGGCCTGAACCTGTTCGTCACCAGCGCGGTGACCGGCTTGACCCTGGGGCAGACGATACGCGCGGCACTGCCGTGGCTTTCGATTCTGTTGCTGTTCCTGCTGCTGGTGACCTACGTGCCGTTCATCTCGCTGGCACTGCCGCAGTGGCTGGGGATGCCGTAAGGGAAGGAGCAGGGGCGCCCACGGCGCCCCTGAGCCTCAGTTGGCCGGGCGTTGCTTGGTGGCATCGATCTCGGCTTTCTTGCCGGTGGTGATCTCGGTGATCTTCGCCGACTTCTCGATGGCCAGGTCGAAGGTGTCCTGCATCTTGGCGATGGCGTCGGTCGATGTGCCCTTGAGCCCGTCGTTGGCGGCCCAGTCGAAATTCCACACGCCGGAGAGGTTGTCGGCCCCGGCCACGTCGTGGGTTTCGATGGCGGTGAACACATCCGGATGGCGCTGCATGTACTTGGCGGCATCGGACACATCCTTGGGCACGTTGCCCGAGGCGTTGTCCGCCAGCTTGTCGAGCTCCTGCTTGTTGATCGCCGACTTGCCGTTCTGGCGCATATAGTCGGCGATCACCTTGCTCGACTTGGCGCTGTCCAGCGAGCTGTTGAAATTGGAGGTCGAGGACGAGGGCGTGTTCGGCCTGCCACCGACGGCTGGGATGTTGGACATGACGCGACTCCCTGAGCGAATGAAGTGGGAGTCGACGGTATCATGGGCTATTGGCCAGTACGCTTGGGCTTCACAACGATTCACAGTGAACGCGATATTTCACAGGCGCAGGGAGCGGTGTGCGGCAGCGGCGTTGCCGATGTTCGCGGGCAAGCCGGCTCCTACAGGGTTCTCTTGCGCTGTTGAGGGCACTGGAGAAACGGTGGGAGCGGGTTTACCCGCGAACCAGGGCGAGGCCCTGGCCATGCTCAGCTGAACTTCAGATGCGGAACTGCTTGGCCAGGCCGTGCAGCCTGTCACCCAGTGCCGTCAGGCTACGTGCGGTATCGGCGCCGCCCTGGGCATCGATCGCCACTTCATCCACCGCCTCGGCGATCTGCGTCATGCTGCGGCTGACTTCCTCGGCCACCGAGGTCTGTTCTTCCGAGGCGCTGGCGATCTGCGCGTTCATGTCGTTGATGGTGTCGATCAACTGGCTGATCGCATCCAGCGAAGCACCGGCCTGGGTGGCCAGCTCGCCAGTGACCTTGCCGGTCTCGCTCGAGCGCCCCATGGCCGCTACCGCGCCCTGGGTGCCGCGCTGCAGGGCGTTGATCATGTCGTGGATTTCCTGGGTACTCTGCTGGGTACGGCTGGCCAGGGCGCGTACCTCGTCGGCGACCACGGCGAAGCCGCGCCCGGCGTCGCCGGCACGTGCCGCCTCGATCGCGGCGTTCAGCGCCAGCAGGTTGGTCTGCTCGGCCACCGAGCGGATCACATCGACCACGCTGACGATGGCCTGGACGTCCTGCTGCAGGGTGTCCAGCGAATCGCTGCTCTGGCCGATCTCGCCGATCAGGTTATGAATGCTTTCGATACTGCGGTTGACCACCGCCCGGGCGTCGCTGCCCACCTCGCTGGTCTGGCGCGCGGCCTGGGAAGCGCCCTGGGCGCTTTCCGAGACCTGGTGCGCGGCAGCGGACATCTCCAGGATGGCGGTGGCCACCTGGTCGGTTTCCTGGCGCTGGCGGCCCATGGCGGCTTCCGAGCGCTGGGCCTGGGACGACATGTGCAGCACCAGCTCGTTGAGCTGCGCGGTCATGTCCACCACCTGGGAAACCAGGGCATGGATCTTCTCGACGAAGCGGTTGAACGAGCCGGACAGCGCGCCCAGCTCGTCGCTGCTGGTCACCGGCAGGCGGCGGGTCAGGTCGCCATCGCCGTTGGCGATGTCGTCGAGGTTCTGCCGAATCGCCAGCACCGGTTTGACCAGGCCGTTGCCCAGGTAGACGCTGAGCAGCGCGACGATCGCCAGCATGGCGGCAACCACGGCCATGATCAGCGCGGTAGTCGAGCCGATGCGCGCCTGGGTGGCGACCGAGATGGTCTGCACCTGGGCCTCGATATCGTCCAGGTTCACCTGGGTGCCGAACACCAGGTCCCACTTTTCCAGGTACGAGGTGTAGCCGAGCTTGGGCACCGGCTGGTCGCTGCCGGGCACCGGCCAGTCGTAGCGGAAGAAGTGCTTGCCGGAGCGGCCGGCTTCCACCAGGCCACGGATCACGTAGACGCCGTTGGCGTCCTTGGCCTCGGAGAAGTCCTTGCCGATGTCCAGGTCCTTGTCGGCCCAGAACACGCGGATGTTCTTGGTGTTGTAGCCGTAGAAGTAGCTGGCCTTGTCGTACAGCAGGCCCTTGAGAATCTGCACCGCACGGTCGCGGGCCGCCATGTCGCCGGGGGCGGAGGCGTCGTAGATCGGCTTGATGGCCGCCTCGCCGATCTCCTGGTAATGCTTGAGCGACATCTTGCGCTCTTCCATGAGCAGGGCGCGGGTCTGCTCGACTTCCTGGGTGGCCAGCTTTTGCAGCATGAACCAGGTGATACCGCAGATAAGCGCCGACAGCAGCAGGCTGGGCACGATGGCGAGCAGGAGTACCTTGTTGCGGAGGTTCAACGTCATGACGGAGCCCTTTATGAATTCCTTTCGAATTGTTGTCGTAGCAGCCAATAGGGGCGTTATCGGCGCGCGGGGGGAAAGTTTGAGGGAGTAGTGGCACTTTGGCGCCATCTCTTGGGCGACGTTTTATTATCCATGTTCATGGATAGACAAATTGTATTTGTCTGGTTTTTTGATCCAATCGCCAAGCTTAGAGTCAGTCATCGGTAAGCATCAGCGAACTGAACAAACCTCTAGACATCGATTGGACATTGGCAGATGAGCAATAAATTGGCAGGCAAGGTGGCGTTGGTTACCGGTGGTTCCACCGGCATTGGCTTGGCTACCGCCCAGGAGTTCGCCGCGCAGGGCGCTACGGTGTTCGTCACCGGTCGCCGACAGGCCGAACTGGATGCAGCGGTAGCGCTGATTGGCGACAAGGCGGTGGGCATTCAGGGTGACGTGGCCAACCTGGCCGAGCTGGACACTGTGTTCTCGGTCATCGCAGCCAAAGCCGGGCGTCTGGATATCCTGTTCGCCAACGCCGGTGTCGCCAACCTGGCGCCGCTGGGCGAAATCACCGAAGCGCAGTTCGACCCTATCTTCGACATCAACGTGAAAGGCCTGCTATTCACGGTGCAAAAGGCGCTGGCGCTGTTGAACGACGGCGGCTCGATCATCCTCAACGCTTCTACCGTCTCCATCAAAGGCACCGGCAACCTGAGCGTGTACAGCGCCAGCAAGGCGGCCGTGCGCAACTTCGCCCGCTCCTGGCTGCTGGACCTCAAGCCACGCAACATCCGCGTGAACGCCGTCAGCCCCGGCCCGATCGCCACGCCGGGCGCCGACGCCCTGGTACCGGCAGACCAGCTCGAGGGGATGCATGCGCACCTGGCCAGCTTGGTCCCGATGGGACGCCTGGGCGAGCCTTCGGAGGTCGCCAAGGCGGTCGCCTTCCTGGCCTCGGACGACAGCAGCTTCATCAATGGCGTGGAACTGTTCGTCGACGGCGGCGCCGCGCAGATCTGAAGCGGGTCACTCCAGCGTCGAGAAGTGCTCCACCAGCCAGTCGATGAACACCCGTACCCGGCTGCTCAGGTAGCGGTTAGGTGGGTAGGCGACATGGAAAGGGTAGGGCGCCGGGCGCCAGTCTCGCAGCACCGGCACCAGCGCTCCCGACGCCAGGTGGGCTTTGACCGCGTAGGTGAAGGTATGGATCACCCCTAGCCCCGCCAGCCCGGCAACGATATGTGCATTGCTTTCGTTGACGCTGAGCACACCGTTGCCGATCACCTCGACTCGCTCGTCGCCACGCTGGAACAGAGCGGGTATCAAGCGGTTGGTGGTCGCCGCGTGGTAGCTGACGATGTGGTGGGGGCCTTCCAGCTCCTGCGGATGCAGCGGCACGCCGAAGCGCTCCAGGTAGGCGGGGCTTGCGCAGGTAGTGCACGAAGCCTTGCCGAGCAGGCGCGTGGCCAGTGAGGTGTCGGTGACGGTGCCGCCGCGAATCACGCAATCGACGTTGTCGCTGATCAGGTCGATGACTTGGTCGCTGACGCCCAGTTCGACCTTGATGTCGGGGTAGCGGGCGAAGAACTCGGGCAAGGTGGGAATCACCAGCGCGGTGGCGACCGAGCCGCCGACATTGACGTGGATCTTTCCGCGAGGGGTGCCTTGCGTGCCTTGGATGTCATTGTTGATTTCATCCAGGTCGCGGATGATTTTTGCGGTTTGCTCGTAATAGCGAGCACCCTCCGCGGTGACGGTCACGCTTCGTGTCGTGCGCTGCAGCAGGCGCACGTGCAGGAATGCCTCCAGGTCGCGGATCAGCTTGCTGACCGTGGCCTTGGGCATTTTCAGGGAGTCGGCGGCTTTTACGAAGGACCCCGCTTCGACGACGCGGGCGAAAACGCGGATGGCTAGAAGGTGATTCATGGGGAGGCGGGTGTCCTGTCGTTCGGGGCGTTCACATCCCTGGGCGCTGGGCGATATCCGGGACAGACTCTGGTCGATCGGAGGTGTCCAGCGCTGCTACCCGTTCGGGTCAGCATGCTACACCACGGGTCTAACGAATTGATCCGCATCACTCGCTTGGTCCTGTGAAGCCGGGGTTCTTGATGCCGGCGTGTGCTGTGTTGCCGCCTCGACGCCGATGCCGCTTAAAAACCTATGCAATTTGAAAATATTGTATAAGTATCGCGCAGGTGAGCAGACCGGGAGGCCCCATGAGTCTGGTAACTAGCTTCAGATCCGCTGCGCGCGGCATAGCCATTTCCTTCCTATTGCTGGCCGGCCCGCAGAGCTGGGCGGACTGGCGTAGCGAGCTGCCCGGCGCCAGGTTGGTCGGCCAGGGCGATTTCACCTGGTTCGGCTTTTCGGTCTATCAGGCTCGCCTATTGAGCCCGGCGGCGACCGTGGGCTGGGACCAACCCTTTGCCCTGGAACTGACCTACCGACGCGATCTGTCGCGAGACACCCTGGTGCAAGCCAGCCTCGACGAAATGCGTCGGCTGGGCGGCGCCTCGCTCGATGAGGGGCGCCTGGCGGGCTGGGATCGCGAGATGCGCAAGGCTTTCGTCGATGTGCGGCTAGGCCAGCGCATCACCGGTGTCTACCTGCCGGGCAAGGGGGCCAGCTTCTATGTCGACGGCGAGCCTCATCACTCGGTAGCCGACGCCGATTTCGCCCGCGCCTTCTTCGGCATCTGGCTGGATGCCCGCACTCGCAGCCCCGAACTGCGCCGCGAACTGCTGGGGCTCGATTGACCTTGTCCGCTGCCCGCTGAGCGCGGCTGCACGTACTGCCAAAAAAAATGAGGTGGTTTCTCATTCTCGTTCGGCTCTAAGGGAAGGCCGCAATTACAGGCCAATCTGCCGATACACTTCCTTGGAGCGAGTCAATGAGTTCGTCCCCGGTTTCACAGCGCCATCCATTAAGCCGTGCCTTGCAGGGTGCGATCCTGGGTTTGATCGTCAGCAGCCATGCATTGCCTTCGCTGGCGCAACCTGCGAGTGCCGACCCGCGCAACCAGGTCCAGCAATGGAACATCGCTGCGGGCCCGTTGGCGCCGGCACTTGACCGTTTTGCACGCGAAGCTGGCATCAGCCTGTCCTTCGATGCGCAGAGCGTGGCGAACCGCAGCACCCAGGGGGTGAATGGCTCGTTCGACACGTCGACGGCACTCGCGTCGCTGTTGCAGGGGAGCGGTTTGCAGGCTGAGCAGCAAGGCCAGAATGCCTACCTGCTGGTACCTCAGGCCGGCCCGCTGGAAATCAGCACCTCCGACGTCGAGGAGTACCGCCTTGCGCCGCTTATCATCAACTCCAAGGTCAAGGTGAATGCCGACGACGACACCAACTCGGTGGTCGCCAAGGAACTGTGGGTCGGCGGCAAGGTGGCCACCAGCATTCTCAACACCCCGGCCTCGGTGTCGGTGGTGACCCGCAAGGAAATGGAGCAACGCAGCGTCAGCACCACGGAAGAGGCGCTGCTGTACACCCCGGGCGTGGTCAGCGATTTCTATGGCACGGACGACCGCAACGACTACTTCCAGATTCGCGGCTTCCAGGCCACTACCTACCGTGACGGCCTGACCCTGAGCTCGATGCGCGGTGTGCGCGAAGACCCTTTCGCCTATGAGCGCATCGAGATCCTGCGTGGCGCCAACTCCACCTTGTTTGGCCCGGCAGACCCTGGCGGCTCGGTGAACTTCGTGAGCAAACAGCCCCGCTTCGAGAAGTTCGGCCAGGGCTATGTCACCTACGGCTCCTTCGACCATGCCGAGGCAGGCATCGATGTAGGGGACGCGCTGAACGAAGAGAAAACCCTGGCCGGCCGCTTCACTGCCAAAGGGCAGAACGCCGACCGCGAGTACGACCACTCGCAGAACGACAGCAAGTTGATAATGGGTGGCCTGACCTGGGCGCCGACCGACTACACCTCGGCCACCGTGTTGCTCGACCACCTGAAGACCGAAAGCTCGCCCAACAGCGGCGGTTATCCGTTCGACAAGGAGTACGACCGCGATAAGTTCTTTGGCGAGCCCAGCTACAACTTCCACGATGTCGAGCGCACCAGCCTCAGCGGTAACGTGACCCACGATTTCGACAACGGCTTCGTGCTGCGCAGCAACCTGCGCTACAGCAAGTTGAGCGATGACTATGGCTACGTCTACCTGAGCGACAGCCCTTCGCGCGTCGGCACTTCGATCCCTCGTTACTTGCTGGGCGCGGACAGCGAGGCGGACCAGTTCAACGGCAACCTGATGCTGCAATACGATGCCCGCTTCGAGAACATCGACAGCAGCACCCTGGTGGGTGTGGAGTATCTCGACTCGTCCACCGAGGAAAGTTCGGTATACGACCTGGCGTCGCCGATCGACGTGGCCAACCCGGTGTTCACGGGCGTTTCAGGCGCACTCGTGCCGTATCAAGAGCGAAAGAACGACGCGAAAACCAAGGCGGTATTCCTTCAGCAGAACCTGTCGTTCTACGAGCGCTTCATCGTTACCGCCGGCATGCGCCATGACTCCATGGACCTGACCAGCAAGGGTTACAACCTGTTCAGCACCCCGGCGCAATTCGATGACAAGGACAACTTCTCCGAGACCTCCTATCGCGGTGCGCTGACCTATATCGTCAACGATGAAGTGTCCACCTACGTGAGCATGGTGGAATCGGTTTCGCCTCCCCAGGTTGGCGTTACCCCGCAGACCGGGCGCCAGTACGAAGTGGGCGTGAAGTATTCGCCGATGGGGATGGACGCACTGTTCTCGGCAGCGGTCTATGACCTGACCCAGGAAAACGTCACCATCGCCGTGGTGCTGCCGAGCGGGGTTATCGAGCAGCAGACCGTGGGTGAGTCGCGGGTGCGCGGCCTGGACCTCGAGGCCAAGGCGCAGCTGACCCAGAACATCAGCCTGATCGGTGGCTATTCGTACATGGAGTCCGAGGTGATTCGCGGTACGTTGCGTGACGGCAGTTCGCTCAAGGGGAATGAGTTCACCACGGCGCCGAAGCATTCCGCTTCGCTGTGGAGCTACTACGCCATCCCCGGTACGAAGGCTAGCGTTGGCTTGGGCGCGCGGTACGTGGGTGCCTATTACATGGATGCTGCCAACACCAAGGAAAGCGACGGCACCACGTTGTTCGACGCAGCGTTCAACTACGAGATTGCCAAGGGCACCGAACTGGCGGTGAATGTCAGCAACCTGTTCGATGAGCAGCATGTGGTGGGCTCGGGGACGGCGGACTTCTACAACCCGGGGCGCGAGATTACTGCCAAGTTGAGTTACAACTGGTAAGGCGCTTTTTGACCGGGGCGTCCGTCAAGGCACATGGGGCTGCAAAGCAGCCCCAATGCCTAAAGTGCCCGGCATAGCCCCGGCTCAATGCAGCACCTGGCTCAAGAACAACCGACTCCGCTCATTCTGCGGATTCTCGAAGAACGCCTGCGGCGTAGCCTGCTCGACGATCTCCCCCTGGTCCATGAACACCACCCGGTGCGCCACCGTACGGGCAAAAGCCATTTCATGGGTCACGCACAGCATGGTCATGCCGTCTTCAGCAAGGCTGACCATGGTGTCGAGCACTTCCTTGACCATTTCCGGGTCCAGTGCCGAGGTCGGTTCATCGAACAGCATGATCTTGGGCTTCATGCACAACGCCCGGGCGATCGCGACGCGTTGCTGCTGGCCGCCGGACAGTTGGCCGGGGAATTTGTGGGCCTGCTCCGGAATGCGCACTCTTTCCAGGTAATGCATCGCCACTTCTTCCGCTTGGCGACGCGGCATCTTGCGTGCCCAGACCGGGGCAAGCGTGCAGTTCTGCAAAATGGTCAGGTGCGGGAACAGGTTGAAATGCTGGAACACCATGCCGACTTCGCGGCGGATGGTCTCGATCTGCCTGATGTCGCGGGTCAGTTCGGTGCCGTCGACCACGATCCGGCCTTGCTGGTGTTCCTCGAGCCGGTTCAGGCAACGAATGGTCGTCGACTTGCCCGAGCCCGACGGGCCGCACAGCACGATGCGTTCGCCCGGGTGCACGGTGAGGTTGATGTTCTTCAGTACCTGGAAACTGCCGTACCACTTGTTGACGTTTTCCATCTGGATCATGGTCTGCGTACCCAGTGAGTCCAGGGGCTTGCGGAGCGCTTCACGCATTTGAAACTCCTTGCCGGAGCACAGGCGCGCCGTCCCGGTGGAGGCGGGCACGCCAGGTGTGGGAAGAGGGCGGTCGGGTCAGTGCAGCACGCTGTCCAGGAACTGCCGGGTGCGTGGCTCTTTCGGTGCGCTGAACACCTCGGACGGCGGGCCCATTTCGATGATCTTGCCGCCGTCGAAGAACACCACGCGGTCGGCCACTTCACGGGCAAAACCCATTTCGTGGGTCACCACGATCATGGTCATGCCTTCGGCCGCCAAGCCCTTCATCACGTTCAGCACATCGCCGACGGTTTCCGGGTCCAGCGCGGAGGTGGGCTCGTCGAACAGCATCAACTTGGGCTTCATCGCCAACGCGCGAACGATCGCCACACGCTGTTGCTGGCCGCCGGACAACTCTGCCGGGTAGTGCTCGGCCTTGTGCCGCAGGCCAACCCGGTCGAGCAGCGCCAAGGCGTGGGCCTGTGCTTGCTGCCGGGTCGAGCGCTTGAGCTTGACCGGCGCGAGCATCATGTTCGCCAACACCGTCATGTGCGGGAACAGCGTGTAGTCCTGGAACACCATGCCCACGTCTTCACGCAGCTTCGCCAGGGCCTTGCGGTCACCGGCGTTGGCCGAGTCGCCGTTGCCGATCACCACGGTGCCCAGCGACGGCTCCTCCAAACTGTTCAGGCAGCGAATGAAGGTGGATTTGCCCGAGCCACTGGGGCCGATGATCACCACCACTTCACCCTGGCGAACGTCCATGTCCACGCCCTTGACCACCTCGTGCTGGCCGAAGCGCTTGTGCAGGTTGCGAACTGTCAGGATCGTGCTCATAAGCCCGCCTGTGCCCGGGTCAGGGCTTGCAGGTTGAGGTGGGCCGCGCTCAGTCGCTCGCGGCGCTGCTGGTTGGCGACACGCTCGGCCGCCAGCCGCTCGCTGGCGCGTGCCAGGCTGGGTTTCAGCGACCCCAGCGACGGGCCACCTGCGGAGGTACGCCCCTGCACGTTGCTGACCGGGTCCAGGCAGTCGCGCACTTTCTGAGCGGGCAGGTTCAACGCGTGGCCCAGTTGCTCGATGGCGCAGGCATCGATCATCTGCGGGGTGATCTGGTGTGCCGGCAGGCCTTTGTCCATCGCCATGCGCACCACCGCGCCGACCACGTGATGGGCTTCGCGGAACGACAGGTCGACTTCGCGCACCATCAGGTCGGCCAGGCCCGTGGCCGTGGAGAAGTCCTCACCGGCACGACGTACCGCCAGGTCGATGTTCGGCGTTGCGGTACGCAGCACCAGGTCGAACAGTTTCAGGCAGCGCAGGCTTTCTTCCGCGGCTTCCCAGAAACCCCGGGTGCCTTCGCGGTTGCCATCGCCGGTATGCGAGAAGTTTGTGCCTTTGATGGTCACGCTGGCACCCATCATCAAGCCGACGATGTGCCCGCTACGGCCCTTGAGGTACTCCAGTACGGTCGGGTTTTTCTTCTGCGGCATGATGCTGGACGTTGCGGCGACGCTGTCAGGGAAGTCGATGAGGTTGAACTCATGGGTGCTCCACACGAAGTAGTCCTGCGCGACGCGGCTCCAGAACACCGCCAGGTTGCTCAGGTGCGACAGGCTTTCGAGCAGGAAGTCCCGCGAGCCGATGGCATCCAGCGCGTTGTCCAGGTACCCGTCGAAGCCAAGCAGCTCGGCGGTGCGCGAGCGGTCGATGGCGAACGGCGTACCGGCGAAGGCGGCAGCCCCGAGCGGGCACTGGTTCATCGACTCCAGGGTCTGGATCAGGCGCTTGCTGTCGCGCTCCAGCGCTTGCTCCACCGCGCTCAGGTAGTAACCGTAGGTGATCGGCTGCGCCGGTTGCAGGTGGGTGTAGCCGGGCATCACCACTTCAGCGTACATCTCGGCGCAACGTAGGGCCGTTGCACGCACGTTCATCAATTCGTCGATCAGTTCCAGCAACAGGTCGCGGCAGCGCAGGCGGTCCAGCGTTGCGAGAATGTCGTTGCGGCTGCGACCGGTGTGCAGGCGCCCGCCGATGTCGGCGCCGATCTGCTCGATCAGGTGCGCCTCGTAGTTGAAATAGGCGTCTTCGCGGGAGGGGTCCAACTCGACCGCATCCGGCCCGGCCTGCTCCATGTCCAGCACACCCTTGGCCAGCGCACTGGCATGTTCGCCGCGAATCAGGCCCTGTTCGGCAAGCATCAGGATGTGCGCCTTGTTGACGTCGCCCAGGTTGGCGAAACCACTGGCGAAGCCTTCCAGGCGTGGGCGATAGATGTACTCGTTGACTTCCGGTGCGGTGCTTTCTTTCAGGCGCCGGCTGACTTTGGATTCTTGCATGTTGGAACCTCTCCAATAGAAGTACGTACCGCCGGGCGACCCAGACGACGTTCGAGATAGCGGCTAAGCCAGGTGAGTGCCGAGCAGATGACGAAGTACACCAGCAACACCACGCCGTAGACCGTGAATGCCGGGCTGACGCCAGTCATCACGGTTTCGCGTTCGATGATGATCTGGCCGACCTTGAGGAATTCGCCCACGCCTACCAGGGCGCCCAGCGATGTGGCTTGCACCAGGATCGTCAGCAGCCCGGTATAGGCCGGCAGAATGGCTTTCATCGACTGCGGCACGATGATGTGCAGGTAGATCTGCCAAGGGCGCAGGCCCAGGGCCCAGGCGCTTTTCCACTGGTGCCGGGAGACCGACTCCAGCCCGCCGCGCACGATCTCGATACCGTTGGCGCTGCCCCACAAGGTCAGGCCCACGGTAACGGCGGCGAAGGGGCTTAGATCGACGCCGAACATCGGCGCCCCGAAGAAGATGAAGAACACGTTGACGATCAACGGAATGGAGCGGAACAGCTCCACGTAGGCATGGATCGCCCACCACAGCGCGCGGTTCCTGACCGTGGCCAGCACGCCGAGCACGGCCGAGATCAGCGTGGTGAACAGCAGCACCACCAGCGCCAGGCGCAGGGTCATCAAC
Source organism: Pseudomonas sp. LS_2 (assembly GCF_042709235.1). NCBI lineage: Bacteria > Pseudomonadati > Pseudomonadota > Gammaproteobacteria > Pseudomonadales > Pseudomonadaceae > Pseudomonas > Pseudomonas sp. LS_2. The sequence goes on from NZ_JAVAYC010000006.1 coordinate 243,537, forward strand.
AAGCCTTTGGAAACGAAGCTCCAGTTTTCGAGAATGAAGTTCATGGTCGCCTCACTGCCTGAAAGGTCGTTGCAAGTGGGCCGAAAGGCGTGCGGTCAACAGCGCGAGCACGCCCACCAGCACCAGGTACATGACGCAGATGGCGGTGAACATCTCGATGGCGCGAAAATCCGTGGCGATCCGGTCCACCGCCACGAAGGTCAACTCCGCAAGGCCAATGGCCTGCAAGTACGACGAGTTCTTCAGCAGCGAGATCGCGGTGTTGAGCATGGCCGGCAGGCTGGTGCGAAAGGCGATCGGCAGGGCAACCAGCGCGAAGTACTGCGCAGGCTTGAGGCTGAGCGCCAGGCTCGCCTCACGCATGCCGCGTTCCACGGTGGCCAGGCCACCGCGGATGTTCTCGATCTGATAAGCCCCCGCCCACAGCGACAGGCACACCACCCCCGACCAGAACAGCGACAACCCCAGCCCCACCGCAGGCAAGCCGTAGAAGATGAAGAACAGCTGCACCAGGATCGGCGTATTGCGGATCAGCTCCACATACAGCGCCACCGCCTGTGACAACACCGGCACCTTCATGACCCGCACCGCGCCGCCCAGCACACCGATCAGCAGCGAGAAGAGAATGGCCAGCGCCGTGATCCGCAGCGTCATCAATACGCCGTCGAGCAAGGCAGGCCACTGCGCCAGCAAGTAATGGATATCGAAACTCATGACGGTGGCCGATCAGAGGGTTTCGGCAGGTTTGGCCTGCTCGAACACGCTGATGTAATAGCTTTGGATGTTGCCGGGGACGAACTGCTCGACCCAGCCACGGAACAGATGCTCTTCGCGCATGCGCAGTACCGCCGCGCTCAGGTAGTCGCGCCATTGTTCGTCGTTCTTGCGCACGCCAATGGCCGCATCGGAGATCTGGAACGGCTCACCGATCAGGCGGGCGTCCGGGTCATTGTCGGCCACCACCACCAGCGTGGCGGCGTCGTGGGTGTAGGCCTCGGCACGGCCCTGGCGGAAGGCCTGCAAGGCGTCGGCGGCGCTGTTCATGCGCAGCGTCTTCACCTCGGGCATGTGGTCCTCGAACCACTTGGCCTGCACCGAGCCTTTGAGCGTGGCGAGCGTCTTGCCCTTGAGGTCGGCGATTTTCTGCACCGGGCTGTTTTTCTTGACCACCACATCGCTCGCGCCCCAACGGTAGGGCGTGGTGAAGTCGATCACCCGTTGCCGTTCCGGCGTGACGCCAAGGGTAGCGATCAGGAAGTCCACCTTGCGGCCCAGCAGTTGCGGCACCCGGTTTTCGGCGGTCACGCAGGTGAAGCTGACCTTGTCCTTGGAGCCCAAGGCCCACAACGACACTTGTTTCGCCATTTCCACTTCGACGCCGGCGTAGTCGCCCTTTTCGTCTTGATAGCCATAGGGCGGCTGGTCGCAACGCACGCCAACCCGCAGTTGGCCTGCCTCTTTGATAGCTGCGGGAACGGCAGGCAGGTCGGTCGCCTGGGCGGTGGATACCGCAGCCAACGACATGCACGACAACGCCAGCGCAGCGCTTAGTTTTTTATACGAGAACGACATGATGCCTCCTGATTACCTGGCTGCACCCCCGCACTGGCGTGCGGTGATGCGATGAGTACAAGGGCAGAGCTGAAAAGTATCTGGAGCACCGGTTTTGTTGTGTTTTTGCCGGTATGTGCTCGGTTGGCATCGCGTTGCGTTCGGTGCAGACGTCGATGTAGGTCCAGTTATAAAATCTCTGGGTCATGCAATCAAATGACAATCCGTCAATCAGTCATGCAGAAATGATATGGCCATGAACTTCAAGCAGATCGAGACCTTTCGCGCGGTGATGCTAAGCGGCTCCATGACCGCGGCCGCCCAGGCGTTGCACACCTCGCAGCCGAACGTCAGCCGCCTGATCGCGCAGCTGGAGCGGGTGAGTGGTTTTAAATTGTTCGAGCGCGTGGGCGGGCGACTGGTACCGACCGATGAAGGCGCACAGTTTTTCGCCGACGTGGAGCGAGCGTTCATCGGGCTGCAAAGCCTGGAAACCTCGGCCCAGCATCTGAAGCGTGGGGGGACGGGGCGGTTGCGTATCGGTGCCGTGCCCTCGCTGACCCATGGCTTGCTGCCGGCCATCATTCAGCGCTTTCGGCAGCAGAATCCGAATGTGCATATCTCCATACATACCAATGATTCACCGAACGTGGCGCACTGGGCTGCTACGCGGTTTTGCGATGTGTGTTTGGTGTCTTATGTGGCTGAGGACATGGCGGGGGTGCATTCGGAGATTATTTGCGATGTGCCTGGGGTGTGCATTTTTCCCAAGGGGCATCGGCTGGGTGGGTTGGAGGTGGTGACGCCGGGTGATCTCAAGGGGGAGGAGTTCATTTCGCTTTCGCATACTGATGGTTCGCGTACGCGGCTTGATCGGCTTTTTGCTGAGGAGGACCCGCGGGTGCTTAACCTGGATGCTACCCACGCGGCCACGGTTTGTTCGCTGGTTGGGTTGGGGTTGGGGGTTAGCGTGGTTAGTCCGTTGGTGGCGAGTGAGTATTTGCATACGGGGATTGATATACGGCCGTTTACGCCGGAGTTGCGGTTTTATACGTATTTGCTGCTGTCGGCGGATCGGCC
>NZ_JAVAYC010000060.1:0-3154 GCF_042709235.1 Pseudomonas sp. LS_2
GGTTTGTCCGGCAGCAATGGTGACTTGGTCGCCATTGCTGAGAGTGACTGTGAGCGGACGATCCAGCGCTTGGTTAACTTTTACCGTGAACGAAGGTTGCTGGGCTTCGGTGACATCGCCGTTGCTGACAATGGTGACGGCCACCTTGTCGCCCTGGTTACCCGTGCCCGGAGTGCCCGAGCCGGTCTCGTCGGTGACGGTGGTCGTAAGGGTGTTGTCGCTGAGGGTGAGTTTTTCGAAGTTATCCCCGCCGCTGACGCTTTCCAGCTTGTTGACGATGCTGGGCTGGCCGCCGACGTAGGCGTCGTCCTTCGCCGTGACGATGGCTGTACCGGTGGCGCTTCCCGCTGGGATGGTGACCTTGGTGCCGTCACTCAAGGTGAAGGTCAGGCCACCGTGGCCGCTAACCGGGAGCCCCTGCGCGTTGGCGAGGGTCACGGTGTAGGTGACCTGGCCCCCTTCAGTGACCGTGGTTTTGTCTGCGGTGAGGGTGGCGATCACTTCGCTTGGGGTGTCGCTGATCTGTACAGTTGCCGGGTTGCCGAACTCCAGATTTTCGAAGGCCTTGCCTTCGACCGTGGCGCTAGTGACGCCGACGGTCAAAGAGCCTGCATCCTTGAACACATCGTCGCCTTGGGCTGGTGCCTTGTACTCGACCTGGGTCTGGCCGGCAGCGATGGTGACTTGATCTCCGTTGCTCAAGGTGACGGTCAATGGGCGGTCGAGCGCCTGGTTCACCTTCACCGTGAACGAAGGCTGCTGAGCTTCAGTGACATCACCATTGCTGACAATGGTCACGGACACCTTGTCGCCCAAGTTGCCTGCACCCGGCGTATCCGAGCCGGTTTCGTCGGTGACGGTGGTCGTGAGCGTGTTGCTGCCGAGGGTCAGCTTCTCGAAGTTGTCGCCGCCGGTGACCGACTCGAGCTTGTTGACCAAGGAAGCCTGGCCGCCGACGTAGGCGTCGTCCTTGGCCGTGACGATGGCTGTACCGGTGGCGCTTCCCGCTGGAATGGTGACCTTGGTGCCGTCGGAGAGGTTGAACACCAAGCCGCCGTGCCCGGTGATCGGAAGGCCTTGGGCATTGCTGAGCGCAACGGTATAAGTGACCTGGCCACCTTCAGTGACCGTGGTCTTGTCTGCTGTCAGCGTGGCGACTACCTCGCTCGGGGTGTCGCTGATCTGCACGGTGGCGCTGCCAACGAGTTCGAGGTTTTCGAAGGTTTTGCCAGTGACGGTGGCGTTGGTGATACCGACGGTCAGGGAACCGGAGTCCTTGAACACGTCATCGCCCTGGGCTGGGGCTTTGTATTCCACCTGGGTCTGGCCCGCGGCGATGGTGACCTGGTCGCCGTTGCTCAGGGTGACGGTCAGCGGACGGTCCAGTGCCTGGTTCACTTTCACCGTGAACGAAGGCTGTTGGGCTTCGGTGACATCGCCATTGCTGACGATGGTGACCGAGACCTTGTCGCCCTGGTTGCCCGCTCCCGGTGTGCCGGAGTCTGCCTCATCCGTGACAGTGGTAGTAACCGTATTGCTGCCGAGGGTGAGTTTCTCGAAGTTGCCCGCGCCAGTGACGCTTTCGAGTTTGTTGACGATGCTTGGTTGGCCCCCAGCGTAGACATCATCCTTGCTGGTAATCGTGGCCGTGCCGCTGGTGCTACCGGCTGGAACGGTGACCTTGGTGCCGTCGCTCAGGGTGAAGGTCAGGCCACCGTGGCCGGTAACGGCCAGGCCTTGGGTGTTGCTGAGGGTGACGGTGTAAGTGACTTGGCCTCCCTCGCTGACGGTGGTTTTGTCAGCGGAGAGCGTGGCAACGACCTCGCTGGGCGTGTCGCTGATCTGCACGGTGGCAGAGCCACCCAGCTCGAGGTTTTCGAAGGTCTTGCCGGTGACCGTGGCATTGCTGATGCCGACGGTCAGGGAACCGGAGTCCTTGAACACGTCATCGCCCTGGGCCGGGGCTTTGTATTCCACCTGGGTCTGGCCCGCGGCGATGGTGACTTGGTCGCCGTTGCTCAGGGTGACGGTCAGCGGACGGTCCAGTGCCTGGTTCACTTTCACCGTGAACGACGGTTGCTGGGCCTCGGTAACGTCGCCATTACTGACGATGGTGACCGACACCTTGTCGCCCTGGTTGGCCGCACCCGGCGTACCCGAGCCGGTTTCGTCGGTGACGGTGGTCGTGAGGGTGTTGCTGCCGAGGGTTAGCTTCTCGAAGTTATCGCCGCCGGAGACGCTTTCCAGCTTGTTGACCAGCGACGGCTGCCCGCCGGCATAGACATCATCCTTGGCCGTGACGATGGCCGTGCCCGTTGCGCTGCCCGCAGGCACGTTGACTTTCGTGCCATCGGAAAGGGTAAACACCAAGCCGCTGTGGCCCGTGACCGCTAGGCCTTGGGCGTTGCTCAGGGTGACGGTGTAGGTGACTTGGCCACCTTCGGCGACGGTGGTTTTGTCTGCCGTCAGTGTGGCGACCACTTCGCTTGGGGTGTCGCTGATCTGCACGGTGGCGCTGCCACCGAGTTCGAGGTTTTCGAAGGTTTTGCCAGTGACGGTGGCGTTGGTGATACCGACGGTCAGCGAACCGGAGTCTTTGAACACATCGTCGCCTTGGGCCGGGGCTTTGTACTCGACCTGGGTCTGGCCTGCGGCAATGGTCACCTGGTCGCCATTGCTGAGGGTTACGGTCAATGGACGATCCAGTGCCTGGTTCACTTTCACCGTGAACGAAGGCTGTTGGGCTTCGGTGACATCGCCATTGCTGACGATGGTGACCGAGACCTTGTCGCCTTGGTTGCCTGCACCCGGCGTACCCGAGCCTGTCTCGTCGGTGACGGTGGTCGTAAGGGTGTTGTCGCTGAGGGTGAGTTTTTCGAAGTTATCCCCGCCGGAGACGCTTTCGAGCTTGTTGACGATGTTGGGCTGACCGCCGACATAGGCGTCGTCCTTGGCCGTGACGATGGCTGTACCGGTGGCGCTTCCCGCTGGGACGGTGACCTTGGTGCCATCACTCAGGGTGAACGTGAGGCCACCGTGGCCGCTAACCGGGAGCCCCTGGGCGTTGCTCAAGGTGACGGTATAGGTGACTTGGCCACCTTCGGCGACGGTGGTTTTGTCCGCCGTCAGCGTGGCGACCACCTCGCTCGGGGTG
>NZ_JAVAYC010000061.1:0-2767 GCF_042709235.1 Pseudomonas sp. LS_2
CTTTTCCTTAGCCATCGATACAGTCCTCCGCAGAAGAAATAGTTACTACGCTGATAAAACAAAGGCAGATATTTTCATATCTGCCTTGTCTGTATGGAGCTCTTGAGCGGACTTGAACCGCTGACCTCACCCTTACCAAGGGTGTGCTCTACCAACTGAGCTACAAGAGCGAAACACTTTGCGCACAACAGCAAACTTGGAGCGGGTAGCGGGAATCGAACCCGCATCATCAGCTTGGAAGGCTGAGGTTCTACCACTAAACTATACCCGCGGAGCTTGCTGCTCTCGCTAAAACTGGTGGAGGGAGAAGGATTCGAACCTTCGAAGCTCTCGCAACGGATTTACAGTCCGTCCCCTTTGGCCGCTCGGGAATCCCTCCTGCTTCGTGGGGCGCATTCTCTGCTCTTCCCACTAAACTGTCAAGCATTTTCTCAATTAAATCTTGAGGTTAGCTACTGCGACAGCCGCTTCAGGCATTACCACCCAGGTGGTGTTCCCTGTGAAGCGGGCGCCATTCTATCAAGCTATTCAGCAGTTGCAATACCCTCGCATAAAATAATTTTGTGTTTTAAGTCTTTGAAATCCTTGGAAAGAGTGGCCAGCACCGAAGCATCCAACAAACGCTCGCTTTCAGCCGCAACCTTTAACCAGAGACCATCCGCACCAGGCAACTGACCAGCCACGGGCTGAGTGGCTATATCCAGGCTCAGTAGCCGCTGGCGCAGTGCATCCAGCTGCTCTTGGGCCGCCAGGCCACCCACCACCAGGCACTCGTCCCTGCGCCTGGCCGGCGCAGCAGCACCGGTCTCGCGCAGTAATCGGATCTCCTGCTGGTTGCCCTTGTAGAGAGAAAGCGGGGCGACCTCCTTGACCTTCAGCGGAGCCTCTTGCTGGTGCCAGACGTAGTACACGACATTGAGCACCACCAGTAGCAGAAACAACCAACGCATAGGCACCTCAAGTCAACGGGCAGGCCATTGCCAGGCCGACGAACACCAAATCGGGCACAACGCGCGCTGTCGGCGCGGCAACTTGCACCAATGGCGCATCTCCACCCGTGAGGAATACACAGAAATCATCACCCCAGAGTGCTTGCGCTTGCTGTATCTGGATACGGGCGAACCCCTGCAGCATCAAAACGCACCCACGCTCTACAGCCTCGACCGTAGAACGACCTGGAGCCAGGCTACTGAGCGCTCGCTCGGCAGAGGCATCGTCATAGCGAATGCGCCGAGTATGGGTACGTAGCTGGCTGCGCATCAATGGCATACCTGGGCAGATGTAGCCCCCCAGGTGCTGGCCGTCTGGCGCAACGAAATCCGCTTTGGCCGCTGTTCCGAAGTCCATGACCAGGCATGCGCCGCGCGCCAGATGATAGGCACCAAGGGCTGCCAACCAGCGGTCCATGCCCAACCGCTGATGATCTTCGTAGCCATTGCGCACGCCTGCCATTTCCATGACCGGATGCGCAACGCGAACCTCGACACCAAAGGCCTCCTTGAGCAGCGAGCACAGGGACTCTGTCTCCTCCTCGCTGCGCACACTCACCATGCGCGCACCACTTAGACGCGCAGCGTGCAGTGCAGCGACCTGCACCAGCAGCGCCTGGTCAGAGTCGACGAAGCCACCACCGACAATGGTTGCATCGGCGGCGTGAATCACCCGCCACTTGATAAAGCTGTTACCGCAATCGAGCTCAAGAATCATCACGCAACCTCAGACTGAGCTCACCACCACTGAAGCTCTTTTCCACGCCATCAACCTCCAACCGCAAGCCGCCCTGCCCATCGACGCCCAGCACAGTGCCGTCAATGCGAGTATTTCCAGCGACCAGCGATACCTTTTGCGCCTGCCACAGATGCGCCTGCTCCCACTCTTCCTGGAATGCGGCAAAGCCGTAGCGCCGGTGTCGAGCCAGCTCATGCTGGAGTTTCTGGTTAAGCAGCGAAACAAGGCGATTGCGATCAACCGAATTACCAGTCTCAAGCTTCATCGAAGTCCACTGCTGGTCCACTTGCGCGTTGGATTGCATGTTCACATTAATGCCAATGCCCAGCACAACATGACAGACATCGGCAGGATCCCCCACCAATTCCAGAAGGATGCCGGCAACCTTACGCTCACCAACCAGCAAGTCATTGGGCCATTTCAACCCTGCGCCATTGACACCAAAGGCCTGCAGCGTACGCATCACGGCGAGCCCAACCACTAGGCTCAAGCCCTCGAGCTGGCGCATCCCCCCTTCAATTCGCAGGACCAGACTGTAGTAGAGGTTCTCGGCAAATGGACTCACCCACTGACGTCCGCGGCGGCCGCGACCGGCAATCTGGCGCTCGGCCAACACAAGAAATGGCGCACCCTGCCCCTCGGCAATACGACGCAAGGCTTCGGCATTGGTCGAATCAATCGACTCATGCACAAAGATTGGCCATTGTTCGGCCTGGGAGAGCTCGGCGATTGATTGAGACTCAAGCAGGACCAGGGGCGTGGAAAGCTGATACCCACGACCGCGCACCTTGTGGATAACAAGGTTGAGTTCGTTTTCCAGGTGCTGCAGCTGCTTCCATACGGCACTGCGGCTAACACCAAGGGCTTCACCCAAGGCTTGCCCGGAATGGAACCGGCCATCCTTGAGGAGATTCAACAACTTCAGCATGCCAGTCTCGACTTGGAATAAGGCTGGCATGATAGCCACGGGCCGAGGGATTGCATAGGAAAAGGGCAGTGGAAGGGTAGGACCAAGCTGTCACACCAGCGCATTCTCCTA
>NZ_JAVAYC010000062.1:0-2661 GCF_042709235.1 Pseudomonas sp. LS_2
GTGATGCAGCGGCTCGATGCCATGCACCAGAATCCCGCCGCCCACCAGAAACATCGCCGCCGTGCCGATCACCGACAGGCTCTTCATCATGTACGGTGCCGCGCGCAGGATGCCGTTGCCGATACCTCGCGCCAGGGCCGAGCCCTTCTGCGTCAGCCACAACCCCAGGTCGTCGAGCTTGACGATGCCCGCCACCAGTCCGTAAACGCCAATGGTCATGACGACGGCAATGCCCGACAGCACGATCACCTGCTGGGCCAGAGGCGCATCGGCGACTGTCCCCAGGGTAATGGCGATGATCTCTGCCGAAAGGATGAAGTCGGTGCGCACCGCGCCCTTGATCTTGTCTTTCTCGAAGGCCACCAAATCGATGTCAGGGTCGGCCAGGGCCTCTTTGCGTGCACTGTGCCCCGCCTCGTCGTCTTCCTTGCTGTGCAGGAACTTGTGCGCGAGCTTCTCGAAGCCCTCGAAGCACAGGTAGGCACCGCCCAGCATCAACAGCGGCGTCACCGCCCAGGGAATGAACGCGCTGATCAGCAGCGCCGCCGGCACCAGGATCAACTTGTTGAGCAGCGAGCCCTTGGCCACCGCCCACACCACCGGAATTTCCCGCTCGGCACGCACGCCGGTGACCTGCTGGGCATTGAGCGCCAGGTCGTCACCCAGCACACCCGCGGTTTTCTTGGCCGCGACCTTGGTCATCAATGAAACGTCATCGAGCACCGTGGCGATGTCGTCGATGAGTACCAATAGATTGCTTCCTGCCATGTTCGCCTGTTCCCGTGGGCTGAAGGGTCGAATTCTAGCCCAAAGTCGCTGCCTTGAGCCGCCGTCGGGCGCGGTGCTACCATGCCCGATCCCCTCTTAGAGTGGGCCAGACATGAGGAAGATCCGTAGATCATGAGCACGATTCGCGAGCGCAACAAGGAACTGATCCTGCGCGCGGCCAGCGAGGAATTCGCCGACAAGGGCTTCGCCGCGACCAAGACCAGCGACATCGCCGCCAAGGCAGGCCTGCCCAAGCCGAATGTCTACTACTACTTCAAGTCGAAGGAAAACCTCTATCGCGAAGTGCTGGAGAGCATCATCGCGCCGATCATGCAGGCGTCCTCGCCGTTCAATGCAGAGGGCGACCCGAAAGAGGTGCTAAGCGGCTATATCCGCTCGAAGATCCGCATCTCCCGCGACTTGCCCTATGCCTCCAAGGTGTTCGCCAGCGAGATCATGCACGGCGCCCCGCACCTTTCGCCGGGGCAGGTGCAGCAGTTGAACGAGCAGGCGCGACACAACATCGAATGCATCCAGCGCTGGATCGAGCGCGGGCAGATCGCCCCGGTCGACCCGCACCATTTGATGTTCAGCATCTGGGCGGCGACCCAGACCTACGCCGACTTCGACTGGCAGATCGCCGTGGTCACCGGCAAGGCGAAGCTGGCCGACAGTGACTATGACGCGGCGGCCGAGACCATCATTCGCCTGGTATTGAAAGGCTGCGAGCCCGAGGTAGCCTGAACCTCGGCGGCACCCTCATCGCGGGACAAGCCCGCGATGAGGCCGGTACTGACACCCTCTATCAGGCTGCGACCCCAGCATCCGCCGTCAACCCCAGCGCCTCGATCGCACTGATCGCACACTGCTCGTCTATATCCGACGTATCCCCGCTGATCCCTACCGCTCCCAGCACTTTGCCGTCCTGATCACGTACCAGCACCCCACCCGGCGCAGGCACCACCGGCCGCTCGCCCAAGCCATTGAGCGCAGCGAAGAACGCCGGGCGTTGCTGCGCGTCCAGCGCCAGCAGGCGCGAGCCCTTGCCCAAGGCAATAGCGCCCCAGGCCTTGCCCATGGCCACCTGCGGTCGTAGCAGGCTGGCACCATCTTCGCGTTGCAGCGCCAACAGGTGGCCGCCGGCATCGAGCACCGCCACCGTCAAGGGCGCTGCCCCGATATTGCGGCCTGCCGCCAACGCGGAATTCACCAGGCTGACGGCGACTTTCAGGGTCAAAACGTTCATGGAAAAGGTCCTCTTCTTGTTATGAGAAGCCCCGAGGGCAGTGAAAAAACGACAAGCCAATAGAACACAACTGATTTATTTTTTGTATACAATATTTTTGCATTTTAGTACCCACTCCAATAGACACCCATTCTTCATTGGGTTCCAGGCAAAAGTCATTTGCCCCGATGAAAAGCATTGACCTGAGCATCGGAGCGTGAATACACTTTGCCGCAAAGCAAGTTGTATACAATTACAAAATCGATGAGGCACAACCCATGAGCAAAATGAGAGCAATCGATGCAGCCGTTCTGGTCATGCGCCGCGAAGGCGTAAACACCGCGTTCGGCATCCCAGGGGCTGCCATCAACCCGCTGTACTCGGCCCTGAAGAAAGTCGGCGGCATCGATCACGTCCTCGCTCGCCACGTCGAAGGCGCCTCGCACATGGCCGAGGGCTACACCCGCACCAAGGCCGGCAATATCGGCGTGTGCATCGGTACCTCCGGCCCTGCCGGCACCGACATGGTCACCGGCCTGTACAGCGCCTCCGCCGACTCCATCCCGATCCTCTGCATCACCGGCCAGGCCCCGCGTGCTCGCCTGCACAAGGAAGACTTCCAGGCCGTCGACATCACCAGCATCGTCAAGCCCGTCACCAAGTGGGCG
>NZ_JAVAYC010000063.1:0-1902 GCF_042709235.1 Pseudomonas sp. LS_2
GATGACCTGGTGCAGGCACTGCCCTGCCGGGTGTTCGACCAGCGCCTTGTTCCAATCCCCCAAGATGGCCTCGCGCTCGCTATCGGCGAGCAACGGCAAATCGGCGACACGTTGCTGCGGCGCCTCGACCATACCCCGCAACAACGCCTGCCAGTGAACCGCCAGGCGCTTGATGGTCGCCGCCTCGAACAGGTCGGTGGCATAGGTGAACAGCGCCTCGATGCCCGCCTCGCCCTCGAAGGTGTCGAGCATCAGGTCGAACTGCGAGGTCGTGCCTTCCAGGGCCAGGCCTTCCAGGCTCAGCCCCGCCACCTGCCCATATGCCGCACCTTGGCGCGCCTGGGCCTGGTGGTTGAACAGCACCTGGAACAGCGGGTGATGGCTGTTGCTGCGCTGGGGTTGCAGGGCTTCGACCAATTGCTCGAACGGCAGGTCCTGGTGCGCCTGGGCATCCAGGGCGGATTGGCGGACCTGGCGCAGCACCTGGATGAACGGCATCTGCGGGTCGATATGCGCCTGCAGTACCTGGGTGTTGACGAAGAAGCCGATCAGCCCCTCGGTTTCCAGCTGATGTCGATTGGCTACCGGCACGCCGACACGCACCGAAGGCTGGCGACTGTAGCGGTGCAACAGGGTTTGCAAGGAAGCCAGCAGCAGCATGAACAGCGTGGCGCCTTCGGCCTGGGCCAGGGCTTTGAGGCGTGCCGCCAGCTCCGCTGGCAGCTCGACCGCCACGGTGGCGCCGCGGGCGCTGGCCTGGGCCGGGCGCGGATGATCCAACGGCAGCTCGATCACCTCATGGTCACCGCCCAGTTGCGCGACCCAGTAGGCCAGCTGGCGCTCGCCTTCGCCCTCGGCCATGCGCGCCCGCTGCCACAGCGCGTAGTCGGCGTATTGCACCGGCAATGCGGGCAGCTGCGGCGTAGCGCCCTGGCGGAAAGCGTCATAGGCATGCAGCAGTTCCTCGACCATGCGCTGCATCGACCAGGCATCGGAAACGATATGGTGCTGGGTCAAGGCCAGCACCCAGTGGTCATCGGCAAGCCGCAACAGGCCGACGCGCAGCAGCGGGCCTTGGGCCAGGTCGAACAGCTGTCGCGCCTGCGCCTCGACCCAGGCCTCTACACTCGCCTGGGCGCCCAGGGTCTGCGGCACGATTTGCAACGGCGCTGCCTCAGCGATCACCTGTACCAGCTGTTTGCCGTCGTGATGGAAGGTCGTGCGCAGGGTTTCGTGGCGCTCCACCAGTGTGCTGAAAGCCCGCTCCAACGCGGTCACATCCAGCGCGCCGCGCAAATGCAGCGCCGTGGGAATGTGGTAGGCGGTGCTTTGCGGATCCAGCTGCCAGAGGTACCACTGACGCTCCTGGGCGTAGGACAACAGCAGCGGTTGGTTGCGCTCTGCTGGCAGCAGCGGCGCCTGACGTGCCGGGTCTTGCCCAAGACTGGCAGCGAAGGCGCGCAGGGTGCTGTGTTCGAACAGGCGCTTGAGCGGCACCTGCGTGTCCAGCGCCTGGCTCAGGCGCGAGACCACCTGGGTGGCCAGCAACGAATGACCACCGAGGGCGAAGAAATCGTCCTCTGCGCCGACGTGCGGCAAGCGCAGCACCTCGGCCCAGGCTTGGGCCACTGCGACTTCAACGGGGCCTTGGGGTTCGACATAGACCTGTTGCAGCAGGCTGGCGTCGGGCGCGGGCAGTGCCTTGCGGTCGAGCTTGCCGTTGGTGGTCAGTGGCAGTTCGGCAAGGAACAGCAGGTGCGCCGGGACCATGTATTCCGGCAGCGGGCCGCGCAGGCCGGCCTTGATGCGCTCACGGGCGTCGGCCTGGCTTTGCGGGTCGGCCGCGGCCAGGCTTGTGTCCTTGGGCACCACATAAGCCACCAGTTGCACGGCCTCGCCTTG
>NZ_JAVAYC010000064.1:0-1702 GCF_042709235.1 Pseudomonas sp. LS_2
GAAGGCGAGGCCGTGCAACTGGTGGCTTATGTGGTGCCCAAGGACACAAGCCTGGCCGCGGCCGACCCGCAAAGCCAGGCCGATGCCCGTGAGCGTATCAAGGCCGGCCTGCGCGGCCCGCTGCCGGAATACATGGTCCCGGCGCACTTGCTGTTCCTTGCCGAACTGCCACTGACCACCAACGGCAAGCTCGACCGCAAGGCACTGCCCGCACCCGACGCCAGCCTTTTGCAACACGCCTACGTCGCCCCGCAAAGCGAGCTGGAGCAGCGCCTGGCGCTGATCTGGCAGGACGTGCTCGGCGTCGAGCGCGTGGGCCTGAACGATGATTTCTTTGCCCTCGGTGGGCACTCGCTGCAACTGGTGATGCTGCTCTCGCGCATTCGCGGCGAACTCGATAGGGAACTGAAGATCCGCCAATTCCATGGCCTGCGAACCCTCGGCGAGCTGGCCGCGCACCTGGAACAGGACGGCTCGGCGCAAGCACGTGATGCCGAGCTGGACCAGATCTTCGGCGTCCTGGATGAACTGGAGATGGACAATGTCTGAACACGCGGCACGCAACCAGCAGCTGGTCGAGCGTATCAAGGGGCTGGGCGGCGACAAGCGCCGCCAGCTGTTCGCCAAGCTGCACGAAATGGGCATCGACGTGGCCCGGCTGCCGATCGTCGCGGCCGCTGCCGGCGAGCGCCTGCCGCTGTCCTATGCCCAGCAGCGCCAGTGGTTCCTCTGGCAGCTGGAGCCCACCGCCAGCGCCTACCACATTCCCGCCGCGCTGGTGCTGCGCGGCGCCCTGGATATTGACCGGCTGCACGTCAGCTTCGCCCGCCTGGTCGAGCGCCACGCCAGCCTGCGCACGCGCTTCGTCGAGGTCGAGGGGCAGATGGCCCAGGTGATCGACGCCAGTGCTCAGATCGTTATCGAGCAGACCACACTCGACGCCACCGGCCCTGCGCGCGAGCAACGCCTGCGCCAGTGTGTGGCCGAGCTGATCGGCGGGCCCTTCGACCTGCAACAGGGTCCGCTGCTGCGCGTGCGCCTGGCCCGACTGGCCGACGATGAGCACCTGTTGGTGCTGGTGCTGCATCACATCGTCACCGATGGCTGGTCGATGTCGCTGATGGTCGAGGAGTTGATGGCGTACTACGCCGGTGCTGCGCAGCAGCTTGCGACCTTGCCGGTGCAGTACGGCGATTTCGCCGCCTGGCAGCGACAGTGGATGGAGTCCGGCGAGCGCGAACGTCAGCTGGGCTACTGGAAAACCCAGCTCGGCGACCCCGAGCAGGTGCTGGAATTGCCTGCCGACCATCCACGCCCGGCCAGCATGAGCTTTGCGGGTGCGCGGCTGGCGGTGGATGTGCCGCCTGCGTTGCAACACAGCCTTCGCCAGCTGGCGCAAGGGCAGGGCGTGAGTCTGTTCGTGTTGCTGCTGGCCTCGTTCCAGACCCTGTTGCAGCGCTACAGCGGCCAGGATGAAATCCGTGTCGGCGTGCCCATCGCCAATCGTAACCGCCTGGAGACCGAGCGGCTGATCGGGCTGTTCGTCAATACCCAGGTGTTGGCCGCTCAGGTGCGTGGCGAGGAAGGTTTCGCGGCGTTGTTGCGCCGGGTCGGCCAGCAGGTGCGCGAGGCGCAGGAGCATCAGGACCTGCCGTTCGAACATCTGGTCGAGGCGCTGGGCGTGTCGCGCAGCCTGAGCCAC
>NZ_JAVAYC010000066.1:0-1528 GCF_042709235.1 Pseudomonas sp. LS_2
ACTGGGGCGTGAGGAAGTGTTCATTCATGCGCAGCGGGATCAGAACAATGTGGTCCAGCATGATGAGACCACGCAGGTGGGTAATGATCGTTTTGAACGCGTCGAGCGAGATGAACAGGTCGTTATCGGTAACAACCGAAGTGAGGAAGTCGGCAACGATGAACAACTGACCATTGGCAGGGATCGCCATAGCCAGATCGGCCAGGACGAAACCCTGCAAGTTGGCCGCCACCGCAGCATCCTGATCGCTCAGGACCGCACCGAGCAGGTGGGAAACCATCGTTACGACAAGACCACTGCCAATCACACCGCTGAAATCGGCGGTCATTTCGAACAACAAGTGGCCGGGCATATCGAGCAGACCGCGGGGCAAGCCATTCGCCATACCACCCAGGTTATCGAACTCAACGTCTCGCAAAGCCTCACCATCAAGGCACCCGGGGCAACACTACGGCTTGATGGCAGCGGCATTACCCTCGATGGCGTGGCGATAAATATCAAAGGGCCGGTAGCGCATCACCCCGTGGGGGGCGGGCATGACTTGTCGTTCAGTGCCAGCCCAGAACCAGGGGAAGCCGTTTGCGTCAGTTGCCTGCTCAAGGCCATGGCAGAAGGTCGTAATGTCATTCGAATGGAAGGGGGCAACGAATGAAAAATGACTTCGAGACAGAGATACTCCTTCCCTTGCGTGAATCAGATCGCTATCAACTCGCCGCTATTCTGGAACTTTCTCGGCTGGATGCCGAACAACTGGAGGCACTGGCGCAGTACCAGAACAGAGCGTGCTGGTCACTGATGCAACAGGATGAACTCAGCAACCTGAGACGTTTTGGCCCCGCCGTATATGCACCCACTGTCATCGGCACGCCGCAAGGGCAATCTGACTTTTTCTGGCAGGTGAAGCAATTCGCCAGCCATGCAATTGGCGGATGGGTTGTAAGCTCATTGAAGGGTGCGGAATTAGCCAGGCATTTGGCGCAAGCCAATAACATCCTGGCGCCTGACGGCAAACGCTATTTGCTTCGTTATCACACTCAGCAATGCCTGAAAGTGCTGAGTAGCCGCATGGACCTACCTGACCTGCGTGAATGGTTCGCCCCTCTCCACAGTTGGTGGGTGCCCTACCCCGATGCAGAAACAGCGACCTGGTTCCGTATATCAGGCTACGACAGACCTGCCGCTAGAGCACTCAATGGTCTGGCGCTTGATCAGAGGTGCTGGCAAGCACTGGTCGCAGATTCGCTGAGCTATCGCCTTGCAGATCAACTCGAACACGGCTTGGAAGCGAGTGGCAAGCCAGCGCAGTGCCATGGCCTTCGCCTGGGCATGGCACAGAAGCACCTTGTCCTTGCTCGCCAGGCAGGCTTTGTCGAGCAGCATGACCTGCTTACTTACGCGACCTGCATGGCGCTGCAAGGCGAGCGACTGGCCCCTGACCCTATTTGGCACACGACGGTGAAACAAGCGCTCGCTACACGCCAGCCTCTTATCGAATTGCTTCAAGCGCACTTACCCCACTCGCTTGACT
>NZ_JAVAYC010000067.1:0-1474 GCF_042709235.1 Pseudomonas sp. LS_2
ATGGCTCAGGCTGCGCTCCGGCTGCAACGCTTCGACCAGTTGCTCGAACGGCAGCTCCTGATGCTGCTGTGCGCCCAGCGCTGCCTCCCGTGCCTGTTGCAGCAGGCTAAGGAAGACCTGCTGGTCGCTGAACTCGGCCTTGAGTACCTGGGTATTGACGAAGAAGCCGATCAGCCGCTCGGTTTCCAGACGGTCGCGATTGGCGATGGGCACGCCGACGCGGATATCATTCTGCCCGCTGTAGCGGTGCAGCAAGGCCTGGAACGAGGCCAGCAACAGCATGAACAGGGTCACGTTCTGCGCCTGGGCCAACTGGCGCAGTTGCTCGCTCAACTTCGCCTCCAGCGTCAGCGCCACACGCCCGCCATGGGCGCTGAGGGTGGCCGGGCGTGGGTGGTCGGTGGGCAATTCCAGCACGCCGGTGGCGGTGCCCAGTTGGGCTTTCCAGTAGCTCAACTGACGCTCGCGCTCACCGGCTTCCATCCACTGGCGCTGCCACAAGGCGTAGTCGGCGTATTGCACGGCCAGCACCGGCAGCGCGGCATCCTGGCCTTCACCGGCGGCGTGGTAGCGGTGCACCAGTTCCTCGACCATCACCTGCATCGACCAAGCGTCTGACACGATATGGTGCTGCACCAGCAGCAGCACATGCTCGTCCTCGGCCACGCGCAGCAGGTTGACCCGCAGCAGCGGGCCTTGGCGCAGGTCGAACGGGCGCTGCACCTGGGCCTGTACGTAGTCGCGCAGGCGCTGTTCCTGCTCGGCACCGGGCGCCAGGGTGTCGTGCACGATCACCAGCGCAGTGGGCGCGGCGATGTGCTGCACAGCCTGGCCGTCGTGTTCGACGAAGGTGGTGCGCAGGCTTTCATGGCGGGCGATCAGGCCGTCGAAGGCCGTGGCCAACGCCGCCGAGTCGAGTGGGCCGCGCAGGCGCAGGGCGGCGGGAATGTGGTAGGCGGCGCTGTCGGGCTGTAACTGCCAGAGGAACCACTGGCGTTCCTGGGCGTAGGACAGCGGCAGGGCCTGGTCACGCGTGGCAGGCATCAGGGCAGGGCGAGCGTCGCTGTCGGCCTGGCCCAGGGCCTGGCAGAAGGCGCCTAGGGTGCTGTGCTCGAACAGGGCGCGCAGGGCGATGTCGAGGTCCAGTTGCTGGCGGATGCGCGAGCGAACCTGGGTGGCCAGCAGGGAATGACCGCCGAGCTCGAAGAAGTTGTCGTGCAGGCCGATGCGCTCCAGTTTGAGCACGTCCTGCCAGATGGCGGCGATGCGTTGTTCGAGTTCGGTGCGCGGGGCGGCGTAGGCTTTCTGCGCCTGGCTGGCGTCGGGCTTGGGCAGTGCTTTGCGTTCGAGCTTGCCGTTGGGGCTCAGCGGCATGCGCTCGATGAACAGCAGTTGACTGGGGACCATGTAGTCCGGCAGGGCTTGGCGCAGCGGTTCGCGGAGAGTCTCGCGCAGGGCGTCCTGGGTTTCAGGC
>NZ_JAVAYC010000068.1:0-1399 GCF_042709235.1 Pseudomonas sp. LS_2
ATGCCATGCTTCCAAGAAAAGCTCCTAAGCTTCAGATAACTGGGAACCGTACCCCAAACCGACACAGGTGGTTAGGTAGAGAATACCAAGGCGCTTGAGAGAACTCGGGTGAAGGAACTAGGCAAAATGGCACCGTAACTTCGGGAGAAGGTGCGCCGGCGAGGGTGAAGGACTTGCTCCGTAAGCCCATGCCGGTCGAAGATACCAGGCCGCTGCGACTGTTTATTAAAAACACAGCACTCTGCAAACACGAAAGTGGACGTATAGGGTGTGACGCCTGCCCGGTGCCGGAAGGTTAATTGATGGGGTTAGCGCAAGCGAAGCTCTTGATCGAAGCCCCGGTAAACGGCGGCCGTAACTATAACGGTCCTAAGGTAGCGAAATTCCTTGTCGGGTAAGTTCCGACCTGCACGAATGGCGTAACGATGGCGGCGCTGTCTCCACCCGAGACTCAGTGAAATTGAAATCGCTGTGAAGATGCAGTGTATCCGCGGCTAGACGGAAAGACCCCGTGAACCTTTACTATAGCTTTGCACTGGACTTTGAGCTTGCTTGTGTAGGATAGGTGGGAGGCTTTGAAGTGGGGACGCCAGTTCTCATGGAGCCATCCTTGAAATACCACCCTGGCAACCTTGAGGTTCTAACTCAGGTCCGTGATCCGGATCGAGGACAGTGTATGGTGGGTAGTTTGACTGGGGCGGTCTCCTCCCAAAGAGTAACGGAGGAGTACGAAGGTGCGCTCAGACCGGTCGGAAATCGGTCGTAGAGTATAAAGGCAAAAGCGCGCTTGACTGCGAGACAGACACGTCGAGCAGGTACGAAAGTAGGTCTTAGTGATCCGGTGGTTCTGTATGGAAGGGCCATCGCTCAACGGATAAAAGGTACTCCGGGGATAACAGGCTGATACCGCCCAAGAGTTCATATCGACGGCGGTGTTTGGCACCTCGATGTCGGCTCATCACATCCTGGGGCTGAAGCCGGTCCCAAGGGTATGGCTGTTCGCCATTTAAAGTGGTACGCGAGCTGGGTTTAGAACGTCGTGAGACAGTTCGGTCCCTATCTGCCGTGGACGTTTGAGATTTGAGAGGGGCTGCTCCTAGTACGAGAGGACCGGAGTGGACGAACCTCTGGTGTTCCGGTTGTCACGCCAGTGGCATTGCCGGGTAGCTATGTTCGGAAGAGATAACCGCTGAAAGCATCTAAGCGGGAAACTTGCCTCAAGATGAGATCTCACTGGGATCTTGAATCCCCTGAAGGGCCGTCGAAGACTACGACGTTGATAGGTTGGGTGTGTAAGCGCTGTGAGGCGTTGAGCTAACCAATACTAATTGCCCGTGAGGCTTGACCATATAACACCCAAGCAATTTGCGCGTAAGCCGAATTGTGGTGGTGAAGACGA
>NZ_JAVAYC010000069.1:0-1158 GCF_042709235.1 Pseudomonas sp. LS_2
GCAGCATTCGCGGGTAAACCCGCTCCCACAGGTTTTGCATTCCAGTCTTCTAGATCGCGTTGTGGGTCTTGAGCCAGCCCAGGCCCGCTTCGGTGGTGGTCAGCGGCTTGTACTCGGCGCCCACCCAGCCCTGGTAGCCGATGCGGTCCAGGTGGGCGAACAGGAAGCGGTAGTTGATCTCGCCGGTGCCCGGCTCGTTACGGCCGGGGTTGTCGGCCAGCTGGATGTGGTTGATCTTGGCCAGGTTGGCTTCCACGGTGCGGGCCAGGTCACCTTCCATGTTCTGCATGTGGTAGATGTCGTACTGCAGGAACAGGTTGTCGCTACCCACCTCGGCCTGGATGTCCAGGGCCTGCTGGGTGGTGTTGAGGTAGAAGCCTGGGATGTCGCGGGTGTTGATCATTTCCATGACCAGGCGAATACCGGCGGCCTCGAGCTTGTCGGCGGCGTAGCGCAGGTTTTCCACGAAGGTCTTGCGCACCGTGGCGCAGTCTGGGCCTTGTGGGCGGATGCCGGCCAGGGCGTTGACCTGGGTGTTGCCGAGCACCTTGGCGTATGCGATGGCCTTGTCGACGCCGGTGCGGAATTCCTCGACGCGGTCGGGGTGGCAGGTGATGCCGCGCTCGCCCTTGGCCCAGTCGCCAGCGGGGAGGTTGAACAGCACCTGGGTCAGGCCATGAGCGTCGAGCTGGCGCTTGATTTCGGCAGCTTCGAAGTCATACGGGAAGAGGTATTCGACACCGCTGAAACCGGCATCGGCAGCGGCCTTGAAGCGGGCCAGGAAGTCCTGTTCGGTGAATAGCATGGACAGGTTGGCAGCGAAGCGAGGCATGAGCAGTCTCCTTGCAGTGAATACCCCCGCGCAAGGCACGGGGGCGTCAGGCGGTCAGTCCAGCAGCGAGATGGCGGTAGGGGCGTCGTTGCCGACCAGGGCCAGGTCTTCGAACTCGTTGACGGCGTTGATCTCGGTGCCCATGGAGATGTTGGTGACCCGCTCCAGAATGATCTCGACCACTACCGGCACGCGGAACTCCTCGGCCATCTTCTGCGCCTTGAGCAGTGCCGGAGCGATGTCGGCAGGCTGGAACACGCGCAGCGCCTTGCAACCCAGGCCCTCGACCACGGCCACGTGATCGACGCCATAGTTGCCCGCTTCGC